>CAZCHZ010000287.1:0-2224 GCA_964498615.1 uncultured Legionellaceae bacterium
AGGATTAATTCTTGCATCTTCAAAATTTTTTCGATATACCGTCCAAGTGTTGATCCTGGGTGTGGGTGCTTATTTGGTGGTAGATAATAGATTAACTGCAGGTGGTATGGTGGCGGCTTCTATTGTGCTTTCGCGTGCTTTAGCGCCTATTGAACAATCTATCAGTGTTTGGCAACAATTCACCAGTGCGAGATTAGCCTATAAGCGTTTAGAAGAATATTTTAAAAAGCCAGCCAGTAATCGGGGTGAGATCTCGTTGCCCCCACCTAAAGGATATCTTGTTGCGGAAAATGCTTCTTTGGTGCCGCCAGGCGCTTCAAAACTGGTCTTACAGAATATTTCTTTTGCATTAAAGCCAGGAGAAACGCTGGCTATTATTGGTCCTTCTGCGGCGGGCAAATCATGCTTGGCGCGATTATTAGTAGGAGCCTGGGCACCCAATGCCGGTAATGTCAGATTAGACAGTGTAGAGATTTACACCTGGAACCGAGAAGAATTTGGAAAGTATATAGGATATTTACCACAAAATATTGAATTATTTACAGGCACCGTTAAAGAAAATATTGCGCGTATGATGGCAGCCGATGGTATTGATGATGCTGCTGTTATTAAGGCAGCAGAATGGGCGGGTGCACATGAAATGATTTTACATTTACCAGCAGGCTATGATACTCCTTTGGGTGAAGCAAGTTTTCAACTCTCTGGAGGACAAAATCAGCGTGTGGCACTTGCCCGTGCGTTGTTTGGACATCCGCAAGTACTTGTGTTAGATGAACCAAATTCAAATTTGGACAATGAAGGGGAAATAGCACTCGTGAATGCTTTAAAAAAAGCAAAAGCCGCTGGATTAACCGTTGTGTTTATTGCACATAGGCCAAGCTTGGTTGAAATTGCAGATAAAATTTTGGTATTACAAGAAGGCGTTGTGCAATTGTTTGGCAGCAAAGCCGAAGTCATGAAAAAGTTAAAGGAACAACAAGTGATTCAGACTCACCCTGGAAGCAATGAGAGGTCGCGCGCATGAATACTACATCCCCCGAAAACAAATCGTATTTGAAAAATGAGAAAACCCCACCCATAAAGCGTATCAATAGAATTGGATTGATTGTGCTCATTGGATTTTTAGGAGGATTCTTATTGTGGGCTGCCATCTTTCCTTTGGAAAGTGCGGCAGTTGCCAAGGGTTATGTCGTGGTGCAATCTAATCGAAAAACCATCCAGCATTTAGAAGGCGGTATTATAAAGACAATTTATGTTAAAGAAGGAGAATTTGTTAAGAAAGGTGATAATTTAATACAGCTTGATCAAACGCAAACGACAGCGAACTTGGCTATTGTGAAAGGACAAACAGATTTGTTGTTGGCCAGAAAAGCATGGCTTGATGCATTGGCGGATAATTTAGACAAGGTTGTTTTTCCTGAAAGGCTGATGAGCCAGGCGAAAAAACCTGAAGTTAAAAAAATTATGGATGATGCGGAAGAACTTTTTAAAAGCAAACACGATGCCTTGATGGATGGCGTGAGAATTTTAACTTTCAGAAAAGATCAACTAGAAAGCGAAATTAGAAGTCTGCAATCGCAATTGGTTTCCTCTGATAAACAATTGGCTTTAATCAATCAAGAAATGAATGCAGTGATTAGTCTTGAAAAAGAAGGATATATAGATAAACCAAGATTGTTGTTATTGCAACGTGAGGCTGCAAAATTAGAAGGAGATAAAGGAGAAAAGGAAGGTTTGATTGCTCAAAACAAACAAAAAATATCAGAAACCGATTTGCAAATTGTGTCTCTTAAGGACAACCAACAAAATGAAATTTTAAAACAATTAGAAGAAACACATCTCTCATTAGTAGCTAACCTTGAAAAAGAAGTCGCCTTGGAAGATATCTCAAAACGTTCGATGATAACAGCGCCTATTGCAGGTAAGGTGCTTAATTTGCGTGTACACACTGTTGGTGGGGTGATTGGACCAAGAGAACCCCTAATGGATATCGTACCCGATGAAGATAAACTGGTGATAGAAGCAAGAGTGCAACCCGATGATATCGATGTGGTACATGTGGGGCTTCCTGCCAAGGTACGTTTGACAGCGTATAAACAGCGTAGTACACCGACATTAGATGGCACGGTAAATTTAGTTTCTGCGGACGTGGTGAAAGATGAAAAAACAGGGGAATCCTATTATTTGGTAAGAGTAACTGTAGATCCAAAAGAACTTGAAAAGT
>CAZCHZ010000288.1:0-2222 GCA_964498615.1 uncultured Legionellaceae bacterium
GTAGTGCAAAGAGCATGGGTACTGAAGTGGTGGGGGTGTAGGATGGCAAAACCTTCAAAATACAAACAGGCTATTGATAAATCTTTAGAACCTGGTAAAGTGTATTCTTTTGTGGATGCTGTGGCTAAGCTTAAAAGCTTAAAGCCAAGAAAATTTCCTGAAAGCCTTGATGTGGCAGTCATGTTAGGGATAGATCCTGGTAAACCGGAACAAACGGTGAGAGGATCGGTGGTAATGCCCAATGGTACGGGAAAAACGGTCAGAGTGGCTGTTTTTACGCAGGGGGATAAAGCTGATGCCGCAAAAGCTGCAGGTGCAGATATTGTCGGCATGGACGATCTCGCACAGAAGATCCAGGCAGGTAACTTAGATTTTGATGTTGTGATTGCCAGTCCAGACGCCATGGGTGTTGTTGGACGTTTGGGGCAGGTGTTAGGCCCAAGAGGGCTGATGCCGAATCCCAAGGTAGGAACCGTCACCATGGATGTTGCGCAGGCAGTGCGTAATGCCAAAGGGGGCCAGGTTCGCTATCGTGCTGATAAAAGTGGGATTATACATTGCTCAGTGGGTAAAATTAATTTCGAAAGCAAGGCCCTAAAGGAAAATGTGGAAGCATTGCTAGAAAGTTTACGAAAAGGAAAGCCCAGTACAGCAAAGGGCATATATTGGAAAAAATTAGTGATATCAACCACCATGGGCCCAGGGCTCCTGGTTGATTTTGCTTCATTAAGTATCTAGACAGCATAATGCTGTCGAAGACCGCAGGGGTACAAAGTGTTATTTGTACTTAAAAGTGTAAAAACCCTGCGCAGACGACTGCATGTTGGGGGTAGAGAGTGGCTTTAAATCTAAAGCGCAAGAAGTCGATTGTTGCGGATGTGGTACAGGCAGTTGGCCAGTGCTCATCTGTGATTGCTGCAGATTATCGAGGGCTCACTGTCTCGGAGATCACAAGCTTACGCGTTGAAGCGCGAAAAGTGGGGGTCAAACTGAGGATAGTGCGTAATACTTTAGCAAAACGTGCATTTAAAGGCACGGCCTATGAATGCTTAAATGATTCTCTCAAGGGGCCAGTATTATTGGCTTTTGTGCAAGGGGATGAACCTGCAGTGGGCGCACGTTTATTGCGGGATTTTGCTAAAGGTAACGAGAAACTTAAAGTCAGGGATCTGGTGTTGGAAGGGCGTTTATTTGGGGGGGATAAGCTTGATGCTATTGCGAAGTTACCTACCCGAGTAGAGGCGATCACACAACTTGTCACCATTATGCAGGCACCTATATCGAAGTTTGTCCGTACCATGGCTGCACCCACTGCACAGTTTGTGCGTGTGTTAGCTGCAATACGTAATCAAAAAGGGTAATTTCATTTTAGTTTTTGGAGAGTATTATGAGTCTTACGAACGCGGAATTTATAGAAGCTGTTAAAAAAATGCCTGTTTTGCAGCTAAGTGAGCTAATCCAAGCTTTTGAAAAAGAATTCAATGTGTCAGCTGCGGCTGTCGCTGTTGCCGCAGGTCCCGCTGGGGGTGCTGCTGCAGGCGCTGCTGCTGCAGAAGAAAAGACAGAATTTACGGTGGTATTAACCGGTTTTGGTGACAATAAAGTCAATGTCATTAAAGTGGTGCGTGAAATCACTGGTTTAGGCTTAAAGGAAGCCAAGGATAAAGTGGAAGGTACACCTTCACCACTGAAAGAGGGTGTGACCAAAGAAGAAGCAGAAAAGATCAAGAAACAGCTGGTTGATGCTGGCGCTTCTGCAGAAATCAAGTAGTTGATTGCCAACGTATATTGTTTGGTTTTAGCTTTTATTATTGTGGACAGGTAGCAAAGCTACTGTCAGGGGTCTTTTTATGCCTAGCACTGACGTCAGATCGCTGTCTTTAACTGAACGCAAACGCATTCGTGCTAATTATAGTAAGCGTTCAGCAAGAGTACAATTAGACTTAGAGGTTCCCATACCTCCCTTACTGGATATCCAGGTAAGATCCTATGATGCATTTTTGCAACCCAATACGCCCTTTGATAAACGTGAAAATGTGGGTTTGCAGAATGCTTTTAATTCTGTATTTCCGGTCATCAGTTATGGTGGGCATGCGCGTTTAGAATTTGTCGGTTATCAATTGGGTGAACCTCAGTTTGACGTCAAAGAATGCCAAATGCGTAGTTTAACCTATGCAGCGCCTTTGCGTGTAAAAGTGAGACTCGTTTTGTTTGATAAAGAA
>CAZCHZ010000289.1:0-2216 GCA_964498615.1 uncultured Legionellaceae bacterium
GGCAATTTGCCCACCCCCTTTCAATTGACACTCCTGGTGGTAAACAGAAGCTCAATTGTACTAATACCGATAAGATGCCTTGATGCAGATAGCCGACGTGAGTTAGCAAGATAATTTGATGTTATTTACATTACGTTTATATATAGTACTACAAGCAATCAGAGGAGATGTATGGCATGAAAACTAGAAATTTTTTAAATGTGACTCTGTTTCTATTATCTACCATCATAATAATTGTTGGCGATTCAGCACACGCATTGATAAAAAATCAGTCTAACATGATAGTGCGGAAAGCAGATGAACGAGGTTCAACCAATCTGCCATGGTTTAAGTCTTCGCTTACGTTTTCGTTTGATGATTATCAAGATCCTAAATATAACGGATTTCATGCGCTGAATGCTATCAATGAGGACTTGCTTAAAGGAAGTGCAGGGTTTGATAAACATCCTCATGAAAATATGGAAATTATTACTTACGTTATTAAAGGTTCACTTGAATATGAGGATACGACGGGACATAAAGGAGTGATTGGTGCTGGAGAGATACAGCGTATGAACGCTGGTTCTGGCATTGAACATTCTGTATACAATCATGAAAAAGATAAAGAAACGCATTTTTACCAGATTTGGATTATTCCACAAAAGAAAAATGTCAAACCCAGTTATGGACAAAAATCTTTTGATACCGAGCTTAAGCATAATAAGTTTGTTTTAGTGATTTCCAATACAGGACATGATAATTCTTTGCGTATTGGGCAGGACGTGGATTTTTACCTTGCGCGACCCCACAAAGGAGCATCACTGCAATTTAAACCCCGCATAAACCGTCATGCATGGGTTCAAATGGTGAAAGGGCGTATGACTGTCAATGGGACCGAAATAAGCACTGGCGATGGTTTGGCAATTAATGATGTGGGATTATTAGAATTCAAAGCGCTCGATGAAAGTGAATTTATGTTGTTCGATCTTTCATAGAAGCAAGGGGTCAATGGAATGGACCCTTTGGTTTAGTCTTGCGACCCCTTGTATTCCTCTCATTAACTTGCTAGAACAATGAAGGTAAGCGATGAGCCAACTTTTGACTAACAAAGTCGAATGGCTCAAATTAATTTACAGAAAAATTGGGACATATTACGGTAAACAACTCATGAGCAAAAGATCAACATCTGATAATCAGCCCCCTATCCTTGTTTATCAAACTGAAGATGGGCATATCCGCGTGGATGTACGAATAGAAGCTAACACCGTTTGGCTGAGCCAAAATCAGTTAGCTGAGCTATTTGATACCTCACGTCCTAATATCACACAGCATATCCGCAACGTATTTGCCGAGGGAGAATTGATGGAAGAGGCAGTATGTAAGGATTTCTTACTAACTGCCGCCGATGGCAAGCAGTATAATACAAGGCATTATAACCTAGATGTGATTATCTCCGTCGGCTACCGTGTGAAGTCTCTTCGTGGGACTCAGTTCCGTATTTGGGCAACTCGACTGCTCAATGAATACTTGCTGAAAGGCTTTGTGCTGGATGACAAGCGATTGAAAGAATCTAGCTATCTCGATCGCTATTTCGACGAGCTAGTCGAACGCATCCGTGATATCCGAACCTCTGAACGACAGTTCTATCGTAAAGTGGCCGATATCTACGCAACGAGTATTGATTACAATCCGACCAGCGAACAGACCAACATGTTTTATGCCACGGTGCAAAACAAGTTTCACTACGCCATTACTGGTTACACTGCTGCTGAAATCATCTCACAGCGAGCTGATGCAAATCAGCCAAATATGGGGCTAACCAACTGGCCAGGTGAGCGCATTCTTCTACGCGATGTCATCATAGCAAAAAATTATTTGAGGGAAGATGAGCTACGTCAACTCAACAATATCGTCGAGCAGTATCTTATTTTTGCGGAGTTGCAAGCACAACGACGTATTGCGATGAAAATGACGGATTGGATTGACAAGTTGCACGGTTTTTTAACATTGAACGATCGCAACATTTTGCAAAGCGCAGGCAAGATTACCAAGGACTTGGCTAACGAGCAGGCCCTGCTTGAATATAAGAAATTCCGGGTAACACAGCAATTGACAATCGAGCATGAAAGTGATTTCGATCGCGTGACAAAGCAAATTATACCGACAAAACATACGGTGACGCATAAAGAAGAATAAGAAACAAAATAAAAAATTTTAAATGATTACTTTATTTTTGT
>CAZCHZ010000290.1:0-2202 GCA_964498615.1 uncultured Legionellaceae bacterium
TCAACAATAGGTCCTTTGATCACTACCTGCGGAGTCTGAGCTGTCTGCAATGTAATATTCGGTGAACTATAACCTACTGTAATTGATCCATCAGGAGAAATTATATTTCCTCCTAAAATCTCAGGAGTGGGATAACTATTGCCAGTACCTATCGGTAATTTGCCCTGTGCATCTAAAATACCCAAATGAGGTTTAGCCGCAGCAAGATCAAAGTTAACGTTTTTAGCAACAACGACACTATTTTCAAATGATGCCATATTTCCTTAAGGGGTTTGATCATAAGTAAATGTAGCTCGCCAAGCAATAGTCCTTCCTGCAACTCCTACAAATTCAGCTTGGAGATCTCCACCGCTTGCAATTACATTCCAATCAACCGTATTTAATCCCGCATCTGATTGATCAAAGCTATCGTTAAGACCAACGATTGTTACTGCACCTGCTGATTTCCTTGCAATGCCTTCCTGGTCTCCACCAGCCGCCTCATCATTAGCTGCGTCATAGCCTACAAAGATACATTCAAAATTCAAAGCTGTTGCATTTGTTGGTGTCATTAAAGTGACAGCTTGTGTTTGACCACCACCATCACTAGTGGTTGCTGTAACACTAATCCTATTGGAAAGAATGACCTCTAAGTTATCACTTAAGTTTGGATTTGCTCTTGTGAATATTCCATTCTCATTATTCTCAATAGAATCTAGACCATTTATATTTAATACATTTGCGGCAGGTATTGCAGTACCGTCATCTGTTACAAAAGATGTGGGAACTGCCGGAGGAACAGGGCCAGAGGCTAAATTCTTGATAACTTGGCTCATTATAACCTACATTTTCAAATAAGTATAAGCGATAGAAAAATCTCCAGAAGCTCCATTTCCATAGAATCTTGTACCTTCTGGAAAAGCTTCAAGAAAATTGTCTAGGACTAAGGCTTCTCCTGCTGGGAATGTCTTCCAAGTGGTGATAGCATCCGTGCCAATTTCTACTTCGACTGTTCCTAGATTATCGAAGATAATTTTAACAGGAGGTGCAATAAGAGTGCCTATGAGCACTCTTGAACCCGTCATTGTTTCTTTCAATTCTGGTGCAGGCAACTGATAAGAATTGTTATAGTTTGTCATCACCCCTCACAGGTTGTGCATTCTTCTTTTGGCATCTGTGGAGCATCCGCTTTTGTAGCTTCATTAATTTTATCCACTACATAGGATCTCATTCTAAAAAGAGCATCATGAACTTCCCCCAGAGGAGCCTCTGAGGGAAGATTCAAGGAATATGTTCTTTCACCAATTTTCACTTCAAGTTGAGCATTTGTCTTTAGCATGGTGTTCCTCTTTATGCAATTACCCAGAAGTTAACTGTTACGTTACCGTTCAAGGCAGCTGCGCCGTTGTTTTTACATGTTACTTCCATTGAACCTGCAAGACGTTTGACTCTCATGACTGTCATTTGAGCATCGTTTGCACCTTCATTTGATACAGAAACAAATATTTTAGAGGAAGTACTAATAAGTGCATTTGTAATGGTGAATACCTGAGAAGCTGCTGAAGCTGTTGTAAAGCCAGTGAAAGTCGCAGCACCAACATTTACGCTCAACGTCGAAGTAGCACTTGGGCTTGCTTGGGTATCTGTTGCAGGAACCATGGTGACAAAGCCAGCAGAGCTAATGTCAACTGATCCACCACCTGTTGAGATATCAATACCACCAGCAGCTCCAGAAGCATTAATTACAATAGCATTAGCAGCAGATAGACCAGCTACAAGAGATATACCGCCAACATCGGATTCAATATCCACAGAGGTTGCACTTGTACCTTGATCAGATCTGATTCTGATAGTCTCACTTGTACCAGCGTTAGCATGAAGATAAATTGACTCAACAGCATCAATTCCAGAGTTAACAATTACTGCGCCTGCTGTAGATGCCAATGTTAATGGGAATGCACCTGTTATAGTGAAATTCGATGCAGTGGCTGAATCAAGAGATATTGCTCCCGTAGTATCTACGATAACGCCACCAGTTCCAGCATCAATATCAAGACCGCCAGCAGCATTCGCATTCGCTTCAATATTGATAGCATCAGCAGTTCCTAAACCAGCACGAAGGGTAATACCACCAACGTCGGAGAGAAGATTTACAGAACCTACACCAGTTCCAAGATCGGAATGGAGTTGGATTGTTTCACTTGTACCACCATTTGCATGGAG
>CAZCHZ010000291.1:0-2198 GCA_964498615.1 uncultured Legionellaceae bacterium
AAAAACATAAAAGATCCAATAGGACGTTTAGGATCGCCTAATCCTGCACGTGCGCGTCTAATCGCATTGGCGACAACTTCTAAGGCCAATTCCTGACCCACAACACGCTTAGCCAATCCTTCTTCCATTTTTAATAATTTCTCACGTTCCCCTTCCAGCATTCTTGAAACAGGTATGCCGGTCCATCGCGATACCACTTCTGCAATTTCTTCTTCTGTCACTTTATTGCGAAGCAAGGTTAAATTTTTCTCTATCTCTGCACTGTCTGCCAAACGTTTTTCAAGTTCTGGGATTTTACCATACTGAATTTCCGAAACTTTAGCAAAATTCCCTTGACGATAGGCTGCGTTTAAATCGGCACGTGCAGTTTCAAGCGCTTCTTTAATTTGTTTCACAGAAAGTAAAGAAGCCTTCTCTGCTTTCCATACTTCTTCCATTTTCTGATATTCTTTTTCAAGTAGTTTAATGTCGTTTTGCAATTTTTCAAGTCGCTTTTTAGAAGCAGGATCGCTTTCCTTGGCCAGGGCTGTGCTTTCGATTTTGTATTGTATTAAACGACGTTCGAGTTTATCCATGTCCGAAGGTTTTGAATCAATTTCCATACGTATTGCACTGGCGGCTTCATCAATCAAATCGATGGCTTTATCTGGCAATTGCCTATCCGTGATATAGCGATGCGAAAGTGTTGCCGCAGCCACAATGGCTGGATCGGTGATTTCAACACCGTGGTGCACTTCATACCTGTCTTTTAAACCTCGCAAAATAGCGATGGTATCTTCTACTGTGGGTTCATCTACCAAAATCTTTTGGAAACGTCTTTCTAAGGCTGCATCTTTTTCAATATATTTTCGATATTCATCTAAAGTGGTTGCGCCAACGCAATGTAATTCTCCCCTTGCAAGTGCTGGTTTTAGCATATTGCCTGCGTCCATCGATCCTTCTGCTTTTCCTGCACCCACAACTGTATGAATTTCATCAATAAATAAAATAATTTCGCCTTCCTGTTTTGCTAAATCCTGCAACACAGCCTTTAAGCGTTCTTCAAATTCTCCGCGATATTTAGCGCCCGCAATTAAGGCACCCATATCTAAAGATAAAACACGCTTATGTTTTAAGCCTTCGGGCACTTCTTCATTGACAATGCGTTGTGCCAAGCCTTCAACAATGGCCGTTTTACCTACCCCCGGTTCCCCAATTAAAACAGGATTATTTTTGGTGCGGCGTTGTAAAACTTGAATGGTACGACGAATTTCTTCATCACGTCCGATAACAGGATCTAATTTATTTTTCGCAGCGCGCTCAGTTAAATCAATGGTATATTTTTCCAAAGCCTGACGCTGTGATTCTGCATTGGGATCTTTCACGCTAGCACCTCCACGCATGTCATCAATCGCCTTTTCAAGTTTTGATTTATTCAAGCCGCTGGATTTTAATAATTTACCCAGAATACCAGAATCTTCCAAGGCGGCGAGCAGAAATAATTCACTGGAAATAAAACTATCTTTACGACGTTGGGATTCTTTATCTGCTTGATTTAAAATGCGGATCAGTTCCTGCCCTAAACCGACATCAGAAGGCTCGCCAACGAGATGCGGAAGATTTCGAAGTTCTGCGTCAATCTTTTGTTTCAAGGCAGCTACATCTACACCCGACATGGCCAATAAGGATTGTGTCGAACCTTGAGATTGATTAAGCAAGGCTTTCATGACATGCAGGGGTTCTATGCTGGGGTTATCCGCGCCCACCGCCAGAGATTGCGCATCTCCAAGCGCTTCTTGCAAAGGATGGGTCAGTTTATCTAATCTCATCAGAGTAAACCTTATTCGTTAATAGTCCCTCGTCATTCCCGCGAAAACCCCCGTCATTCCCGCGAAAACCACTCGTCATTCCCGCGAAAGCGGGAATCCAGGTTCCTATGCCCCTAGATAACTGGATCCCCGCATTCGCGAGGATGACAATGTATACATTCACGATGATAACAATGAGTATGTGGGGCAAAACGCGCAAAATTCAAGTGCTAAACCAACCAAATTAAATTTGCCATACGGCCTGTTTGAGGCGACCTACGAAAAGAATAAAAGCGTTCACTGTCGCTATAGGTACATTCCCCTCCGCCATAAATGCCCTCTACCCCTAAACGTTCCAAACGCGCTCTAGCCACCGCATAAATATCTAACAACCATTTTCCCGGCCCCTTG
>CAZCHZ010000292.1:0-2198 GCA_964498615.1 uncultured Legionellaceae bacterium
AGTTTATAATAACTGAGATGAATTCTGTGCAGTTAAATCAACAGGTAATTTTTCATCCGGATTCACCATGAAATCGCCAAGATGTGAATCTTCATCATCCCCAATAGGCGTTTCCATGGAAATAGGTTCTTTAGCAATTTTCAATACTTTTCGAATCTTGTCTTCTGACATGCCCATGCGTTTCCCGAGTTCTTCGGGGGTGGCTTCTCTTTCCATTTCCTGTTGCATTTGTCTTGCGATACGATTTAATTTATTAATGGTTTCGATCATGTGCACAGGAATGCGGATGGTGCGGGCCTGATCTGCAATTGAACGTGTAATGGCTTGACGGATCCACCAAGTGGCATAAGTGGAAAACTTATAGCCTCTTCTATATTCGAATTTATCCACGGCCTTCATTAAACCAATATTGCCTTCCTGAATAAGATCTAAAAATTGTAGACCGCGATTGGTATATTTTTTAGCAATAGAAATCACAAGACGTAAATTTGCTTCTACCATTTCTGTTTTTGCACGACTTGCTTTAGCCTGCCCCACAGACATGCGACGATTAAGTTCTTTAATTTCTGAAATGGTGAGATCGGTTTCTTTTTCAAATTCCGCTAATTTTGTTTGCAAAGCTAAAATCCTGTCTTGCTCTGCCTTTAAAAGTGCTGAATAAGGTGCCTTTGCTTTAATATGTTGTTTTATCCAAGCAGGATCTGTTTCATTTTTCGGAAATGTATTCAAGAAAACATCTCTGGGTAATCTTGCATCATTAATACAAATTTCCATGATGGCACGTTCGCTTTCTCGTACGCGTTTTAACATGTTACTCATGTTGTCGGTTAATTTTTTTAACATGCTGGGAACTAATTTAAAGGTGACCAGACATTTACCCAATTGTTCAAATGCGTTTTACGCCGTATTATGTTTGCGACCTTTCTTCGAAACAGCGCGTTCTGCTTCTGCCATTAAACGGAAAAGTTCTTCAAAGCGACGCTTAGTTTCTTCGGTATCTGGTTCTGCTTCAAACCCACCTTCCGTTGTAGCATCTGTCACGGTTTCTTCTTCGCTTTCTTCCACCATGGGCACAGCTTCATCTGTCATCATGGGCGTAGGCAACTCCTCTGGTATCACCGTCGCAGGCACTTGGGTAATATCTACAAACCCATTGATAAAATCGTTAACTTTGATTTCACCTTTTTCAAACCTTGCAAATTCCTCGGCAATTGGGTTAAGCAAGGGAGGATATTGTGCAAGTGTCATCAAGACTTCTCGCACACCTTCTTCGATACGTTTGGCAATATTGATTTCGCCTTGGCGGGTGAGTAATTGCACATTACCCATTTCACGCATATACAAACGCACAGGATCCGCTGTGCTGCCAGCACCCGTCGTTATTTTTTCTTCTGACACCGCAGGAGAAGTCGAGATAGAAGCAGCTTCTTCTACGATTTCATCGGTGACCATGGGGTCGGTTTCACCTTCTATCAGCATCATGCTATCTAAAGAAGGCATATCATCAAAAATAGTGGTGACGCCTCTCGAGTCTAAACGCTGGATGTAATCTTCTACGTCTTCTTGTTCAACATGCTCTTCGCCTAAAAATCGAAGGTGATCTCGTATATCCTCATTTGTGAGGTATCCTTTTTCTCTGGCGAGATCCAAAAGCGGCTCTAGCTCTGCCGTTTCTTTCGACTGTGGCTCTCGGCCTTGTGGGTCTCGATCTGACTCTTTCATTACCATTGTTCTCTTCTAACCTGCATTTTACCAAGGAATGCATCAAAGGGCAGCAAAGATTCTAGCCTGTTCTGCGCTCTTAAGCTAGCTAATATTTTCCTTTTGAGAAAGAAGGTAAGCTAACTTTTCTTTTTCCGCTAAAGAAAGGTCTCCTGCTTTTGATTTACTTAACAAGCTTTCCAAGGCTTGCTCCTGTATACGTCGCTTTAGCCGGGCTAATGCCCCCACAAATTCTAGCGCTTCATCCCCCTTAGGAACAGCGGCTGCAATTAATTTAAAGGCCTGCGACCTATAAAAAGACGCCTGTTCTGGTGTCAATTGCTGCAAAATAGATTCCTCAGAAATAGCGGGCTTTTGCGACAAGATAGAAATAATAGCACAGAGTAGGGAAATGCCAGGGGCCTCTATCCCCTCTAAATGTTCTAAGGTGACATGCTTGATAAGGGTTCTGTGTTCCAAAAGTAGGGCGAGAGCCC
>CAZCHZ010000293.1:0-2180 GCA_964498615.1 uncultured Legionellaceae bacterium
TTTTTTTTAAATTTTATAAAATCTCTGGTATGTTAACAGCGCTTATAAACATGCAGTGGCAAGATTATTGGGTGAGACTATCCTAGAAACTGCAAAAGAAGGCTGGACATCAAAACTCTTTGGCGGTTTAAAACTATTTAACCGGAGTCCTGTATGAGTATTCTAGACTTTTTAAAATTAGGCAATCAAAAATCTGCTAAAATTGCGAGAGAGCGCTTACAAATTGTGCTTTCGCACCAAAGACTCGAAGGCAGTGATGTCGATTTTCTGCCTAAATTACGCAATGATATTATTGCAGTGATCAGTAAATACATTAAGATTGATCAGGCACAGCTGCAAGATCAAATCAATGTTCAATTACAGCGTACAGGAACCTGTTCTGTTTTAGAATTAAATATTACCTTACCCACACCCATCAACACAGCCATCAGCACACACTAAACAACGCAGACGGGACTCCAAAGCCTTAGCAAAGCGCCTCCCTTCCCTTGCTTGATATCCCTGAGTTCAACACCTATGGATCGTTCCTGCAAGGCCTGCAGTATGTGTCCTAAGTCTTTAAAAGGCTGACCCTGTTTATCTACCAGTGGAATGATTCTCACCTCACTTGCCACACGCACAAGCTCCATTAAGGCTTGCAGCTGAAATTCTAAAGTTTCCGGTAATTCAGCATGGTGTAAAAATAAGCAGTGTTCACATAGTGCTAAATCAAAGGCCTGATCCGGAAAAGGTAAACGAGACAAGAGCTTAGGATCTATCACCACAGCCTGATTATCAATATGAATGGGTAATTTAGGATTTAAATCAGGACCACAATATAATAGTCTTAATGCAGCTTCTTCAGGCTTTAAATCAAAAATTTCTAGCATCGATGTCTCATCCATAATCCACCTCTGACTAAATTGTACTAATGATATCATAGCTAAGCTGGTCAAAAAATGCACAATGCCTTTGGCCACTTACTGCTACCTACGTTCCAAGGCTTTTCCACCAGCTTATCCACAAGTCTATCCAGACTTTTCGTGGATAACCCATGTTTGCTTTGCCCTCACCCGGGGCGAAGCACCACCCTCTCCCGCTTTTGAAGCGGGAGAGGGTACAAACGACTCCCATTCTTGCTAGTAGCTCGACAAAAACCGTCCTGGCCTGGTCAGAACCCATGCTTACAGGTAAAATAGAATTTTAAATATGGAACAAAAATAGCACATGACGTCTTTAGATATCATCACCCTCAACATCGAAGGACATCGTCAATTTGATCGCATTATTCCTTTTCTGAAACAAACAAAACCAGAAGTGGCGTTGCTGCAAGAAGTATTCGAAAAAGATATACCTTATCTTGAAAAAGCACTTAACATGAAAAGTGTTTTTGCACCATTAGGGCATATATCTTACGATAAAGAAGGTTTTTTTATAGGCATAGCTACATTTTCAGGTCTGCCTATTGTAACCAATAAAAGTATTTACTACAGGGGAAACAAAGATAATCTACCTTACGTTCAAGCGGGTAGGGGTGAAGGTGTGAAATTAGCACGCCCCCTCCTAATAACCGAAATTGTCAAAGAAGATCAATCTTATTATCTTATCAATACACATTTTACTTGGACGCCTGATGGTCTGCCAAGCGAATTACAACATGAGGATTTACCTAAAATGTTGCAGATCTTATCCTCCATCCCTGAATTTGTGCTTTGTGGCGATTTTAACGCACCTCGTGGTGGCATTATCTTCGATAAGATAGCCTCAATATACAAGGACAATGTGCCTGTCAACATCACAACGACCATTGATAAAAACCTTCATAAAGCAGGCGATTTAAACTTGGTTGTCGATGACATATTTACAACACCTAAATATCTTGCAAGCATGGTCAAAGTGATTGATAGTTTAAGCGATCACTGCGCGGTGTCTGCCACTATAGAGGTTGGCGCCAGACATAGACCTACATAGGTTAGCGTCTGACCCCAAAGAAATCTTGTAATAATTTACTACAATCTTCGGCTAAAATTCCACAAGTTGCTGGGATTTGATGATTTAATCTTAGATCTTGCAAGAAATTAAAGACAGAGCCCGCAGCCCCTGTTCTGGGATCCTTGGCCCCAAAGACCAGGCGTGCAATGCGGGCATGAATCATAGCACCAGCACACATGGCACAGGGCTCTAAGGTGACATAGAGGGTC
>CAZCHZ010000294.1:0-2173 GCA_964498615.1 uncultured Legionellaceae bacterium
TTTGAATTAAAAAAATATTACCATTGATAGAAGTATCTATATTTTAAATGATTCGTTTTTATATTAGTCGAAATATTCTGCCTGAAAATAATTTATTGAGCTCGCTCCTCTCAGTTTAGAACGACCACTTCATCCCTAGCTTCCATTGCAAGGTGTCATACTGGGACGGGATTGTCCATTGAGCAGCCTGTTCAAAAAGTCACAATTTCGAACGCAAACTACTAATAATTAATAAATTACAAACTATACAGGCATTTGACAAATAAATTATTTTATGATATAATAGTATAAGGAATCAAAGGTGATAATATGTCAGAAATACAAACACTTCATTTATCTTATAGAACAGAAAGCAATGAGATGCTACAAACTCAAATCGGTCAATTATATTCTCAAATGCAAGGTCTTCCAATCGGCTCGCCGGAATCTGAATTTGACCAGCTCCAGCTGGCGCGCGAAGAACGAGAACTCGAAATTCGCAAAGAAAATCCCAATTTAGATCCCACGACTCAAGATGGGGAAAAAGCCCTCGCTCAAATTATGAGTCAAGATCCAGAACTTCAAGCACTCAATAGTGATATCCAGGCCTTGACCTATGCACATCCAAATGAGTGCACCTCTTGGGGCATCCCCATTGATTCTTAGGTGCGGCCAACGACCTACCAGTTGACGATGACCGTCGGTCCCTCTGTAATGGAAACCGCGTGCAGGTAGTAATTAATCTGGGGATTTCCAAACTTAAGAAAAACTTATCCGGAGTCTCGATAATCCCACTGAGTGCCGGGACCAGCAACCAAAGTTTTGTTTTCGGGAGTAAACAACATCCATTGTTCTCCATCTTTTGTATGAAGCAGTCGAAGTGTCATGTCTTCGAACTTTAACTCGGCATCAAAGAAATCATTCAACAAGCTAAATGAAGTAAATGTTCTGTTTGTTAGATTAAAAAGAACCGACTCTATCGCCGCTTTTGGACTTTCACTATGGATTAACCTCATCCCATTTTGATCGATTTGCCAAGCACATTGATAAACCCACAGATGCCACTCACCATGATAACGAATTTGAGTTCCTTGCCTTGTTTTAACTTCTTCAGGAATATCTTTCCCGAAATCCATCGTTATAAAACTACCAAAGCCAAGTTTCACTCTTGTGGGTTTCATGCCCACAATTTGTCGAAAAAGCTTTTGCATAGCGGTTTTACTGTCAGTCATTGAATAACCAATATCCTTCTTCGATTATCTCATGATATCCATAATTTTGCCCCGAAATATGATCGTGCAACTTGCGCCTTTCTTTATCTGACAGATGCTTTCCTAACTTCTCTTCAATTTCTTTTACTGCATCTTGGAATTGTTTATCTTGAACTTCTCTGGATTGAGGACATCCCGGATCGTTTTTTAGAACTATGTTTGTCCACTGAGGAGGTTGAATATCTTGCGCATGATGACTTGTTTGTGCAAGACCATGACCAATCAGCGCAGCACCTGCTGATGTAGTGACTCCCAATCCAATAGTAAAACCACCGACAGTAGCCAGTTCAAGAGCAGCTCCACCTACAATGATGACGCAACCAGCTGCAATTTCGCCAATCCCTGCCAGATACCCCCAAAAACCACACCCGGTAGGATCGCTAAATTGAAGGGGGTTATTATAAACATACTGATATAAGTTTTCATGATCGATTGGACCGAGTGGGTCAGGCGATGTCCAACGGTGTTGCAAGGGATCATAGTAACGCCTACCAAATTGGGATTGATAATTAAAACATCCCGAAGGGATGATTTATTCACAGGCTCTGCCCCAATAGCATGACTTACCTAAAAACTATTTTTGCTGACATAGACCCAAGCAGAAATCCCCGAATTTAACTGAACTTGAACCCTTTTATAATCGGCCACTTCATATTGGTCTGCCTGAGACAATTCGGCTAGCGAAACTTTAAAAACCATACCGTGAACTTGATCTTTAGGATTTCCTGAAAATTGGATGATCGAATGAGTATCTTCTCCATTTTTTGCGATCACATCAGGATCCATAATCTTCAGCTTTTCCATACGATAACAAGGTAGGCTATCTTCTTGCCCATTTAGCAGACGTCCAAACGTCGCTATTTGGACTTTCGCATATCTCAATGTCCCATAAGAAAATAAGTGTTCCATCTTATTCATTTAAG
>CAZCHZ010000295.1:0-2139 GCA_964498615.1 uncultured Legionellaceae bacterium
TAAACGACGGATTTCATTGTTTAGTTAGAAACTGCACATCGCTTGCTAATCTTGTTGGTTTTCAAACTGCGACTATAGCCGCAGGCAACAGTCTGTTTATTGGAAACATTTCGTTTGGCAACACGACTAACTACAACGCAATTATACCGTTTTTGACTCTGCCAGCGACGGGTCCATATCCAGCAGCGCCTACATTTGATGAGCGCGATTTGGCTAACATATCGTTTACGTAACAAAGGAGCTCATGGTGAAAAAAATAATGTACAAGGTCCTTCTAGGGATCAGTTGGTTAGTATGCGTAGAACTATCCTACGCAGTGCCCGCCACTTTTATTGCACCCGATCAAATTAGCGCATCAGTCTTTTCTATTACATCGCCTGGCCTATACGTGCTTACCGATGATGTTTCGTATACTACGGCTGGAGGAACCGCTATAACAATCGGTTCAAGTGATGTGACACTGGATTTGAACGGAAAGACCATTATTAATTCAGGCGCCGGTGTTGAAAATGGCGTTGCTTTGTCGACTACCCTTACCAATATAACTATAAAAAATGGAACGCTCAGAATTTTCGATGGCGTCGGTGTAAACATTGCAGCGGGAAGTTCAGATATTGTTCTTGAAGATGTTACGGTGATAGGTCTTAATATAACAACGGGCACGGCATTCAATTTTGCAGGAACGTCTGGTAGCGCATTGCGAGCATCCGGCATTATCATGAAGAATTGTAATGCAAGTAGTTGTTTGCACGGCATGGACGCAACAGCAACTGACGGGATTAGAATGATTAGTTCGACCTTTAACAGAAATGGCACGCGAGGTATTTTTGTTACCGATTGTCAGGCGTGGGATCTCGATGATTGTCAGTCATCCTTTAATTCTTCTGCAACAGAGGGAATAGGGATAATAGCGGTAGATTCAACCTGTTGGAGCTTTAGTAATTCTGATTTTAGTTACAATACGGCTGGAACGGGTATAGGTCGTGGGATTACATTTCAACTTGGTTCATTGGCTACAGCAGGTGGACATACGTTAAAAAATTGTACTTTTTGTCGCAATAGTTCCACAAGTTCGACAGCAATAGGACTCGATTTGCAATCAACGAATTCTTCAGCCATCAAAAATTGTGGCGCTAATGGTAATTTTTCATCGACGTCGGCGGCAACTGGTATAAGCATAACGGGTTCTGCGGTGCTGATAGACACGTGCATAACGGATGGAAACTTCACGTCAGCAGGCGTTGGCAATGCACGAGGTGTCCAGCTTACTGGCACGGGACATCGTGTTATGAATTCTCAGCTCATTAATAACAGCTCGGCCGGAGGAGATGGTATAGGACTTGATCTTACTGGCACAGGACATCTTATTGAAAGTTGTCGACTCAGCGTTAATGCTGCCTTTGGCGCAGGCGTTGGTCGTGGATTGCTCATGCAATTGGCATCAGCAAAAATTCTCGTAAAAAATTGTACGGCAGTTGCAAATACAACCCGTGGTTTTGAGACACTTGCAGCATCGGGCGCCAATCTCTTTATTGGCAACATATCATTTGCGCATGGCGTGGCAGGTGCTAATAACTTTGTTGGCTCAATACCATTTCTGAGTGTCGCAGCGACTGGTCCTTATCCATTGGCGGGTTCTTTTGATAACAGGAGCTTGGCAAACCTGTCGTTTACGTAAAATAGTTAAGCATTAGCATTCAACGTGGTCATAGAACGGCGGTACCTTTACGCCGGCGGTCACGAACTTGCCTGACGCCTATTATAATGTTTCAATAGTTGCGTGACCGTAACGTGAAGCTGAAAAAAAGGATACGTATGAGTTTTTTTGGAGCAAAGAAGAATATCTTACGAGTAGTTGTAGTGCTTACGGGTGTTTCCCTTCAAGCGACACCAATAACGTTTATAGCGCCCTCACAGATTACTGCTGGATCATTTACTATTTCATCCCCAGGACTTTACCAACTTATTGATGACACAACATTTAACACGTCTGTTGCTTCATCCTCAGCGATAACGATTAGTTCCGACAATGTCATCTTAGATTTTAATGGGAAACATCTTATAGGAGCAGGAACTGGGGCTTCCATAGGAATTAACATTCCGGCATCGCAAAACAACGTCATTATACAAAATGGTTTT
>CAZCHZ010000296.1:0-2137 GCA_964498615.1 uncultured Legionellaceae bacterium
AACTTCATCATAGTGTAAATTTTCGGGATTTATGAACACAGCTGTTTATATAGTTTTTCCAACCATTATACTTCTCCCTTTACCGAATCCATTTTTTAAAAACTATTTGGTCCTTTTTTAATAATTGGGGGGTAGGGATTATTTTTTTTGTCTTTATCATACTAAATTCATTTCGCTTTTTCGATAACTAAGAATAGACCTAAGTCCGTCCATTTGATGCGTAGCTGCAGCATTAATCCTGTCTAATTGATTTACGACTATTGTATCGTCTTTGGCCAAAGCGCTTATAAACTTGTTTAAAACAGAAGGACTTAATTGTTCAGAATAACCCTCTTTTATTACTTTCATAATTTCACTATGAATAAGAGTATCTAAATTATATTTTGCATAAGCCAAACATTCACCGGATTGACTAATAAGTATTGCTAGTAACTCCATTCGATTTATTAAATCATTTGGTTCGCTACCTGGTTTTTCCTGAAGGAAGGAATTGAATTTTTGTATCTTTTCTTTTAGCTGCTCCCTGTTCATGCTGGTTGTTTTGCTACTTTACGAATATGTTCTTTAATATCAGCTTGAGAGGGATTAACGATTTCATCAATTGACGGCTGCAAGGATCTCAACCTGTCTTCAATCCGTTTGAATAATTCATAACTTGTGCAACCGGCAATTGTAGCAAAGGCTTCAACTCTTTTGTCTTCGTCCAATTTTGCTGAATAGGCAAGTTTTATGAGTTCTTTCTTTTCTTCAGCCGTTGGACAATTTTCAAGAAACTCTTTTCTTTCTTCGTCCATTTCCTCAAATGGTGTTTGTTCAAATCCTGCCGCCTTCATAACCCATGCAAGCAACATCCTCCACGCCTTGCCTTCTGCTCTTGTTTGGCTCATGCTTTCAATTGCGTACTCTGCAAACTCATGCTTTCCGTGTTCATCATTTGTGCAGACCATTGAACCCCTCGAAACAACCTTATCGTCTGAGAATCTTTTTATTTCTACAAGCGACCTGTATTTGTAATGAAAGGAATATTTTTCTTTGGGATTGTTCTTTCTGTCCTTCCATTGGTAATGCCTTTCATCGTAAGAGCTTTCGTTTTTACATTCGATTAGGAACGGATAAAGCCCTAATTGTGATCCGGCGAATTGCCAGGCCTCAACCAAAGGATAGTTCTTTCCCTGAATGTCAACGGTAAGTTTGTTTTGGTTCACGAACTTTTGTAGTTCCATTGCAACGTGCAGGGCTTGTTCTGGTTTAGACAAGTCAAGTGCTGATTTTTCTAATTCGTTATTCATATATGGTTTCAGTTTTTTCTATTTGGTATTCATAATAAAGTTGCCTCCAATCGGTTTCCATTATAAACTTGTCAAGATCGCTTTCAAAATGCTTCATAAATAATTTTGTCAGGTCTATGTTTGAAATAAAAAGCGAATTGTTTTCCTCTTCTCTTGCTATAACGGAAATAACTTCATCAACCACGTTGTTCTTGTGATCGTACTCAACCGTAATAGTTATTGATACTCCACTAAATTCTCCGATATAATGTGATAATTTCATAATGATAAAATTTTTGCCCTATTAAGAACTTTTTTAAACTTAGCCGTATCTTCAGGATTCAAAAAAACAAGATCTTCCAAGTCGCCTTTATCAATTAATTCACGAATGATTTGTTTTAAATCTATAACAAGGCTTACCATAGTGTCATAAGCATGAGCTTTTGAAATTGTTGCCATTTGTTCAAATAGACTTTCCATAATCAAGGTTTTTTTATTGTAACAATTTGTTTCTTTTTGTAAGGACAGGAGCAGTAAGTAATAAATTTTACTCTAGGCCTATCTATTGTTTTCATGGTTACTCGAAATGGTTCTACTTTAATTATCTTAACTTTTATACTATCCTGGCAAAAAGAATAATGGGTTAGTATAATGAACAGTATAGTAAGCAAGGGTTTCATTTATTAAACGAATGTTTTGATTCCCATTTAGAATATGATCCGCAACCGTTTTTTGTACTTGCACAAGAACAAAACGAAGCTATAAGGCACATCAAAAAAATAAATATTATAAATTTCATAATTGAAGTTTTAAGAAGGGGCCGACCTATCCGACGGCCCCTGTACCAATTAACCATCCTCTTCCACCTA
>CAZCHZ010000297.1:0-2134 GCA_964498615.1 uncultured Legionellaceae bacterium
GACAAGCCGACAATGAATCTCGAAATGGTCAAGTCACTCAACCTGCTCAGTCGGCAGCCATGTCGGAGCTTCTAAGAAGCATGCAAGCAAAACAGGACGAACTTGAAAAACAACTTGCTTTAGAAACGGCAGCTCGAAAAGCTGCTGAAAAAAAAGCCGAAGAGGAGAAAGAAAAGAATGATGCGGCTTTAGAAGCAATACGAAAAGCACAGGAGGCAGAAGCTAAACGTGTCAAAGATGCAAAGGCTGCAGCAGATGCAGCACAAGCAGCAATACGAAGACAACAAGAAAGAGAGCATTTTGAGGCTACGTTTCACCAAAAATTGCAGGACTGTAACAATCGACGTGATAGGGCAGGATACAATGCTTTAGTGCAAAAACGTATGACTGGAAATTATTGATCACATAGCCATAACAACAGCTATAAATTTGAGATTACAGATTATATGATAATGCGGAAAAATTCTTTTAAAACAAAATGATACAAGTAAAAACCATTTTGCCGGCGCCGGAAAATAGTTATATATAAATACAGTTTATTTGAGGATAAAATCTAGAAAAAATTTTTGCAGATACAAGTATTTATTATCCTTACTAAAAGCTCGCGGCGATAGGTCACAATATCATTATAAACATGCTATATTGAATAAATAATAGTTTTTCAATAAATAGGAGATCAATATGACTAGCGTACGCAGTCGAGTAAAAACTCAAGCTAAGAAAAAACTCGGTAAAATACACCATTTATTTTCTTCCTCGAGAACAAAAACGCCAAGAAATTTTTCAAGTAGCTTTGAATACGGCAATGTGGCGATTAATATTAAAAAAGACAAAGCAGGCCTAGTAAAGTGCAATATGAATGTGGATAATAAAAATTTCAATTTTTCTGGAGTACTTACCTTAAATGAAAAATCATTTTCAGAATTGCATTATATGGTCAATCAGTTATTATCCGGTGTTCGAAATATCAAATCATAGATCATGTAAAGGGATTAAGTTTCGAGAGGAGATATTAAAAACATATATCTCATCTTGGGACTTGACTCTTTTTTACGCCTCTTTATTATACTCATAAGGTTTTATCAAATATCTGTGGATTAATTGTGAGCAGCTCATTTAAGGGTACATCGCGTGCATTGGAAAAAGCAAGTAAGTCGCGAGATAAAAAAATATTATTGGCATGATTTTGGGGGTCGTATCAGGACATTAGACAAATCACGCGGTTTAGGCATCATCAGACTTTGTCATCATTTCGTATTTTTGAGACAATGTCTAGCTTTAGATCGTATAGCTGTTTTTATATACAACTATTTGCCGGCGCCGGCAAATAGTTGTATGTAAAAACAGTATATCATAAATCAATCGATTTGATATTAAGGTTGGCTTCACATTTTTTAGTTCTAAATTTAATAGTTGACATTTAAATTCATTTCGAATAAATACTCGCTGCATGAAAGATTAAAAGGAGTTTGACATGACTAATGAAGTATTGTCTGTGATGGGTTGCCAGCACTTTGAGGATCTGAAACAAATTAACAACCACGGTGCTGAGTATTGGAGTGCGCGCGATTTACAGTCTTTGCTTGGGTACAATCAATGGCGACGCTTTGTAGAGGCTATTACGCGTGCTATGACGTCTTGTCAGGAATCAGGAAATAAGCCCGATTATCATTTTGCCGGCGCCGGCAAAATGATCGATATTGGCAAGGGCGGTATGCGTAAGGTCAAAGACTTTCAGCTCTCTCGTTTCGCATGTTATCTAATTGCCCAGAACGGTGATCCGCGTAAACCTGAGATTGCGAATGCACAAAAGTATTTTGCGGTTCAAACGCGTCGTCAAGAATTATCCGATCAGTTAGCTGCAGATCTTGAACGCTTGGAGCTACGTAAACAAGTATCCACAGAGTTCAAAGCGCTTTCAAGTGCCGCCCAACAAGCTGGGGTACAGAATAGAATGTTTGGTGTATTTCATGATGCGGGCTATAAAGGTCTCTATGGTGGATTGGGTCAGCAGGAAATCAAAAAGAAGAAATCTATACCAGAAAAAGACAATTTAACGGATCGCATGAACACTGTGGAGTTGGCTGCCAATCAATTTCGTATGACCCAAGCGCGTGAAAAGCTTATCCGCGAG
>CAZCHZ010000298.1:0-2122 GCA_964498615.1 uncultured Legionellaceae bacterium
AAGAATTACTTTAAGATCGCTAGTCAAAGTGGATGGACACACTGTTCACTTTAAACGTCAGCATTTACCCAAACCCCGTGTGCTTATCTACCATAAACCAGTAGGCAAAATCTGTAGCCGAAAAGATCCCGATCATGCAGACACCGTGTTTGCTGCCTTGCCCAAACTTGTTGGAAAACGTTGGGTGGCTGTTGGACGTTTAGATATTAATACAGCAGGACTATTATTATTTACAACGGATGGTGAGCTTGCCAATCGATTAATGCATCCTTCTTTCGATGTTGAAAGAGAATATGCAGTGCGCGTTTTAGGTAAAGTAACAGAAACAGTGTTAAAAAAGTTAAAAACTGGTGTTAAACTTGAAGATAATATTGCGCGCTTTGATGAAATTGTAGATGCAGGAGGCGAAGGTGCTAACCATTGGTATCACGTCGTTCTACGAGAAGGCCGAAATCGGGAAGTGCGTCGTCTCTGGGAATCTCAAGGGCTTAAGGTAAGCCGTTTAATCCGCGTGCGCTTTGGAGATATTACACTGCCTCGTTATGTGAGAATAGGAAAATACAAAGAACTTGAAAGGCCAGAAATTGAAAATTTATATGCCTTTGCCAAACTCCCCTATCCTGCTTAAAAATAATGTAACCTTAGTGTAATTACACCTGGGAAAAAATGGTAATTGGTCTAAACTTAATATCAGTATTATAAAGAAACATTTTCTGACATAAAGATATTATAAGGAGCACTACAATGGCATTAACTGTCGGCAAAATTGGTGAGGAAATAGAAAAACAACGAAAAAAAGCCAAAGCAGTCCTAAAGGGTGCAACAGGAGCACGAGGATTGTTAAAAAAGCAAGGAACGAAAAACGCTGAAATATTGGCGGGATTGAAGATGTTGGGTAACACTCTCGATAAGATTGTGTTTGCAGCAAACGAAGTGCCGTTAGTAAAAAACTTGAATGCTGGTCTTAGTAAAAAACAAGAGATGTTTTATTCTCGTGATGCGTATTTATTGTTAGAAAATATACGTAAAATTCTCGAACATGTTCTTGAATATAAAGATAGAATAAAAGATCCGACGCCAACACAACAGGAGGCGTTAGCGGCTTTTCAAAGTAAATTAGATAAAACAATTCCGAAAGTAAAGGTTGTTGATGATAATATGATGCTCGTGCGCAAGCAATTGCCCTATTTAACAGGTGCCTATGTTGGCATGAGGGATTTGATCAATCCACTGGTATCAGGTGGAAAAAAGAAACCTTATAGCACTAAGATTGGTGGTGGTACAGGGAGCTACAAAAAACCCTCCGTTCGTAGATAATAATATTAATTTATCATTTCATAAGATGGTGTGATAATGTCATATTGTTTACCCGTCAAGCCAATACTCTCTTCAGCCATTAAATATAAATACTGCGATATTAATTGCTCTGGTTTTAATAATGTTTCTGGGTTTTCTGCAGGATAAGCACTGGCCCTTAAAGCCGTGCGCACCTTCCCCGGATTGATGCTATTGACACGGATCTGTGTATGAGTTTCCAATTCTGCAGCTAGGATTTGCATCAAAGAAGCACAGCCGATTTTGCTAACGGCATAAGCGCCCCAATAAGCTTTTGGCTTATCATCCGCCGCTGTGAAAATAATAGAAGCATGGTGCTCGCGTTTTAGTAAGGGGATGAGCGCTTTTGTGAGTAAAAAATTGCTATTAAGATTAACTTGCATAACATCATACCATTGTTTAATGGGATAATGCTCAATGGGCGTTAGGCTGCCAAGCGTTGCGGCGTTAAGTAATAATCCTGAAAGTTTTGAAAAGTGCTGCTCAATAGTAGATGCAAGTTCAATGTATTGATCAGGACCGGCTGTAGTAAGATTAAAGGGGTAGAGTGCAGGTTGAGGATATCCTGCGGATACAATTTCATCATAGAGGCTTTCAAGTTTTTTAAGAGAACGTGCCAACAAAATAACCGTTGCACCATGCGCTGCATAGGCTTTGGCCACCGTGCGTCCAATACCACTGGAAGCGCCGGTAATTAAAATAACACGATTTTGCAATAAATTTGGTTTAGGAAGATAGCTTTCCATGGTGGCTTGATTGTAGCATACTAGGGCCGTGCCTGCTATAC
>CAZCHZ010000299.1:0-2112 GCA_964498615.1 uncultured Legionellaceae bacterium
GAACCAAATACTAACATTACAGAAGTTGATACTGGACAACCAGGATCATTACCGGTCTTAAATAAAGAGGCTGTGCGTAAGGCCGTACAGTTTGGCCTTGCTGTCAATGGCACGATTCGTCGTGTTTCAAGTTTCGATCGAAAATCCTATTTTTATCCAGATAGTCCGCGTAATTTTCAAATCACGCAATTTTATGAACCTATCATTCAGGGCGGGACTGTCACATGCGATGTTGGAGGACAAACAAAACATTTTGCTCTCAATCGTGCGCATATTGAAGATGATACCGGCATGTTAAAACATTTTACAACGTTTGCTGCAATTGATTACAACCGCGCTGGAGTACCACTGATTGAGATCGTGTCTGAACCTTGCATTTCTTCTCCTAAAGAAGCTTCTGCATACGCGATGGCCATTAAATCAATCATGGAATATCTAGATGCATCCGATTGCAATATGGAAGAAGGAAGCCTTCGCATTGATGTCAATATCTCTGTCAAATTGAAAACGGAGAAAACATTTCGCCCCAAAATTGAAATTAAGAATTTAAACTCGTTCCATAACATGGAGCTTGCCTTAGAGGCAGAATTTATCCGGCAAGTCCGCGCTTATACCCAATACCCGCATGAAGATCATAAAGTTGCAGTAGCGGCCGGCACTTATCGATTTGACCTAGAAAAGAAAGAGACAGTGTTGATGCGGGAAAAAGAAGAAGCAAAAGACTATCGCTATTTTCCTGAACCAGATTTAGTTCCGCTTCTTTTGACCGATCACTATTTAGAAGAAATAGGTCGTTCACTGCCAGAGCTACCACATCAACGCTATTTGCGCTATTTGTCAGAATTAAAACTTCCCTCTGATGCCGCAGCCATTTTAGTCAATGATAAGTACCTTTCAGACTTCTATGAAGAAGCAGTGCAAATTTGTCATTCGCCGACACTTCTCTGCAACTGGTTAATTGTAGAATTTGCTGGTCGACTTAAAGAAAAAGGAAAAACATTAAAACAGTCTGGCCTCAGGAGCAGAAATATTGGTCAATTAGTACAGCTGCTTGAGAAAGGTCTAATTACAGGTAAGATTGCGAAACTTGTAGCAGATGAAATGCTCCTTCATCCAGGAAAGGAACCGAGATTGATTGTTGAGGAAAATCCTGACTTTCAACCTGTTCATGATCGAAAAGAGATAGAACCAATTGTGAACCAGGTTTTAAAAGAAAATGCACAATCCGTTGAAGACTTTAAAGCAGGAAAAACACGAGCTTTTGGCTATTTAGTTGGCCAAGTCATGAAACTCACACAAGGGAAAGCCGCCCCAGACGTTGTCAATGCACTTTTAAACGAAAAACTTTCTCAGTAATAAAAATAAAATTTTAATTATATCATTTATTTTTTATTTGATTGACAATTTCTAATTTTCACTATATATTATTAACACCATCTTAATAGATATTAGGTAAAATTATGACGGCAACTAATTTTAATACAAATTATTATCAAACTTCAGAAACAGTGAAACAGCTTCAAAGCCAAGCAGTTTTTGGGGGCATTGCAGCGATTCCCCTTCTGATTAATCCAATCACAGGAGTCTTATTTGGTGTCATTTATGCCGCTTTAACAACCACGGTTGCTCCATTAATAGATCGCGTATTAAATAATTATTTTGACAAATCGGTGACTGATCAAATTAAAGCAATTGCTATACGCTTTTTCCTTAATATTGCCATTGCCGCCTTCTGTCTGACTTTCCTAGGTTTCCCAATCAGTTTTGCTGCAGCAATTTCTCTCTGCGTCTTAATGTCATTAATTTCTATTTTAACTAAACTCTATCATGATTTTAGAACGACATCCTTAGGTCCTCAAGCAAGTTATACAACTGATATTACAGCCGACTTAACTGACGAATAATTTCTTTAAATTGAAAAAAACAGAAATTTCTTTTATAATGTTCCCTATTATCAACAAATAGTGGAGTGTTATGTCATCCTTAGAAAGTTTTAGAGCAGGTTTTACTAAAGTTGCTTATGAAGTAACGTTAACTTCTGCATCTTGTGCTTATGGCGCTTATCTATTTACCGCAATTTCTCCCCTAGTAGGAGGGATTTTTGGAGCTTCT
>CAZCHZ010000300.1:0-2111 GCA_964498615.1 uncultured Legionellaceae bacterium
TGTTAGAAAAACTCACGGCAGGCTGGCAGCCAGGAGATGGTCGCACTTTATTATTGGTAGGAGATCCTATGCAATCGATTTATCGATTTAGACGAGCCGAGGTGGGTCTTTTTATCAAAGCCAAAACCAGAGGGTTAGGGGATATTCATTTAAATTCACTAACCTTAAGTAGCAATTTTCGCTCGGATAAGGTTTTAGTCGATTGGGTAAATCATCAATTTAAAATGCGTTTTCCAAAAGAAGAAAATATGGCCTTAGGTGCTATTACTTTTAATGCCTCTATTGCATCGCAAAAAGGCCCAAATTTAAATGCCGTCATAGAACATACAGTGTCTGATATAAATGAAGAAGCCGAATATGTTTCTACAATAATACAGGATGTAAAAGCGCAAGATAAAACGGGATCGATTGCTTTGTTGGTGAGATCGCGAAGTCATCTTAAAGCTATCTTGCCTTTGTTGAAAGAAAAAAAGATTGCTTATCAGGGTGTGCAATTAAGTTTATTAAAAGAACGCAGTATTGTGCAGGATCTCATGAGTCTCACCCGCGCATTATTGCACTTCGAAGATAGAATTGCTTGGTTAGCTATTTTGCGTGCCCCTTGGGCTGCATTGTCTTTGTCGGATCTTTTATTGATTGCACAATATAATGTCGATATGCCGCTTTGGTGGACGCTCGAGCGCTATGCAGAAATACTGGGCTTAAGCGCGATGGCAAAAGCAACCCTTAATCGCATAGTGCCCGTATTGGCTGCAGTGTTGCAAGAGGCAGGAAGATTGTCATTAAGAGACGCAGTCATGCAGGCTTGGAGGGGTTTTGGGTATGGGTATTCGCTACAAGATGAGGCAAATATCAAAGATGCAGAAACTTATCTGGCATTATTAGAAAATAGTCAACCCGAGCATGTTTTATACAAAATAGGAGAATTAGAATCGCGACTCCAAACACTCTATGCAAGCACTGAAATTCAGGATAACAGTATTTTGCAAATCATGACGATCCATAAAGCCAAGGGTTTAGAATTTGATACCGTCATTGTTGCAGGCCTGGGTCGAAACTTAAAAAAGGATACAGATAAATTATTACTTTGGGAAGAACGCACTTCGGAATACTCGGCAGGACAATTGATATTGGCTCCTATCAAATCATCTTCTACGCAAACAGATCCTATTTATCAATACTTAAAGCAGCAAGTTCAGAAAAGGGCAGCTTTCGAAGCTGATCGCTTATTATACGTAGCCGCTACCCGCGCTAAAAAATGTTTGCATTGGATTAGTTACAAAATTAAGTTGCCTAAATAACTACAATATCATAAATGGTGATTGGCCCTGAATCTCAAGTCCGGTCAGACCCCTTGCTTTTTCGTGTGACCGGCGTAAAATATAAGGTTCTGTTTTGACCTTTAGCGTTTCGTAATAGGGGGTTGTTTGTATGTCAAGTCAATCTGGGGTAAATGGGGCTGCGCTGCCTGAGTTTACTGGTTACCGCAAAATTTTATGGCCCATTTACAATCATGAACTGAAAAAATTTCTGCCGCTCGCTTTTATTATGTTCTGTATCCTATTTAATTACACCCTATTGCGAGATACCAAGGATACTATTGTTGTTAATTCAGCGGGTGCAGGTGCCATCTCCTTCTTAAAATTATATTGCGTCACCCCCATGGCTGTTTTGTTTGTGATTTTCTATGCAAAATTGACTAACATCATGAGTCGTGAAAATGTGTTCTATGCAGTTGTCACGCCCTTCTTGATATTTTTCGGAGCTTTTGCCTTTATTATTTATCCCAATCTCAGCGCCTTGCATCCCAGTGCGGAATCTATCACTGCGCTTAAAGTCAGCTATCCGGTCTTAACGGGGTTTATTGATATTTATGCTTACTGGTCTTTCTCCTTATTTTATGTGTTGTCAGAGATTTGGGGCTCTGCCATGATTGGTTTGATGTTTTGGCAGTTTGCAAACCACATCGTTCGCATGCGCGAAGCCAAGCGTTTCTACGGCTTATTTCTTGTCATTGGTAATCTTTCCTTAATTTTCTCAGGCCAAGTAGTGGTATTTTGTTCGCAAGATATTAAGAAATATTTTCCAACGCATGAAGCTGCTTGGCAAAT
>CAZCHZ010000301.1:0-2109 GCA_964498615.1 uncultured Legionellaceae bacterium
ATTATCTTTTAAAGAATGAATTGACATAATTAACCTTAATTTAAAATTATATATAAATAATTATAACATTTTAAATTAAAATTATCAATTTATTTAAATAATCCACAAGTACTTAAATATCAAGGAGATAGCTTAATAATTCTATCGAATTCCTCAGCGGAAAGGTAGCCGAGTTTAATGGCAGCCTTTTTAAGAGCGGTATTCTCTTTATAGGCCTTTTTGACGATTTGACTGGCTTTATCATAGCCAATCACTGGATTAAGTGCTGTGGCCAACATTAAAGAATGGTCTAAATAATATTTGATTTGCTTTACATTTGGTTTAATACCGCGCAAAGCTTTCTCATAAAAATTGAGTGCACTATCGCCCAATAACCTAATGGATTGCATTAAGTTATAAATCATGACCGGCCTAAACACATTGAGCTCAAAATTGCCCATTGAGCAAGCAAAAGCGATTGTTGTATCATTGCCCATCACCTGACTAGCCACCATTGTCATCGATTCACTTTGTGTTGGATTTACTTTTCCAGGCATAATCGAAGATCCAGGTTCGTTGGCAGGCAAAAAAAGCTCAGCAATTCCGCAACGCGGCCCAGACCCCATCCAGCGGATATCATTGGCGATTTTCATCATGGAACAGGCTACGCGCTTTAAAGCGCCGCTCATTTCCACCATGCCATCATGAGCTGCCAAAGCTTCAAACTTATTGGGAGCTGATTCAAAGGGAAAACCTGTCAGCTTGCTAATGACATCTGCCACTTTTTTCGGATAATGTTTGGGTGCATTCATCCCTGTTCCCACAGCAGTTCCTCCTAAAGCGATTTCTAAAAGTGCTGGAAGCGCATGTTCAATGGCTCTTATTCCATGATCGATTTGTGCAGCATAACCGGAAAATTCTTGTCCTAAGGTCAATGGAGTAGCATCCATCAAATGGGTCCGCCCTACTTTAATGATCGAGTGAAATTGTTTGGCTTTTTGATGAAGCCCTTTTGAGAAAATCTTTAGATGAGGAAGTAACAATTTATGGATCCATGTCACTGCTGCAATATTCATCGCAGTCGGGAACGTATCATTAGAAGATTGAGACATATTGACATCATCATTAGGATGAATAGGTTTTTTAGAACCCAACTCTCCGCCGACTTTTTTGATACACCAATTGGCAATCACTTCATTCACATTCATATTGGTCTGAGTCCCAGAGCCTGTTTGCCAAACAGAGAGCGGAAAGTGATCATCAAGCTTTCCTGTAACAATCATGTCACAAGCAGCTACAATCAGCCTTTTCTTTTCCTGTGAAAGTAGCTTCAGTTCGGCGTTGACAATAGCTGCAGCTTTCTTGACGATTGCTAAGGCATGAATCACTTCAATGGGCATTTTTTCAACACCAATGCGAAAGTTTTGCAATGAGCGTTGTGTTTGTGCACCCCAAAGTTTCTGATTAGAGACTTTTATCTTGCCAATAGAGTCTTCTTCAGTCCTAGATGCCATGAAACCTTTATTTCAAAAAGAGGCCAAGATGTCAAGTGATGTCACTAGACCTCTTGCATCTTCATTAACTTGCCCGTGCCCTTGCGCTTGCCCGTGCCCAGTTTAATATTGTTTCTATACCATCTTAACCACTATCATTGATAATGTCCCTATCAGCAATCCTTTGCCTTTTACATATCATTTTTCAGGCAAGGGCAAGTTAGTGAATTTTGCAAGAGGTATATATTTTGCATCAAAAGGTTAAATTTGTTAAATCTCAAGGATGCCGCAAAAAAATCCTTCTGCTTGGCCTAGAAGGCACATTGTCTGTTTTTTAGCAGGAATTGCAATCATCATTTCTGTTTATCTTTCTCTTTATGAATGGCGCTTAATTGAGACTGCGTGGGATCCAATTTTTGGTTCTGGAACGATGCATGTACTTGATTCAAATGTGTCTAAAGATATCACAAGAATCATCCGCGTCCCCGATGCGATATTAGGTGCTATTGCATATATTGGTGACTTAGTGTTTGCACTTGCAGGTTCAACCAGACGTTGGTATGACAGGCCTTGGCTTATCTTTATGTTTGCTTTTTATGTGATGGTTCTCGGAGTAGTTGGGATCATCTTGGTTTCA
>CAZCHZ010000302.1:0-2098 GCA_964498615.1 uncultured Legionellaceae bacterium
TTCTTTAATTTAATATCTTTAGATAAAAAAGGTTGAAAAATAATCCCACCACTGGGTATTGCATCATAACTTAGATCAGCATAACTCAAAATGCTCCAAAACACACCTATGTTAACTAGAAGAAAAATTTTTTTTGTATTAAACATCATATTAACCTATGGTTCATGATAAGCTCTATAGACATCTTATCATGGAATGGTGTATCTAGCGATGCTTTGGATTAAAGCTTTCCATATTATTTTTATGGTCACTTGGTTTGCTGGCTTATTTTACTTGCCCCGGCTCTTTGTCTACCACGCTATGGCTAGCGATAAAATCAGCTTAGATCGCTTTAAGATCATGGAACGTAAGCTCTATTACGGCATTATGACACCCGGTGCCATTTTAACCATCTTTTTTGGCGCATGGTTATTATGGGCTTATGCTTGGGCACTATATAAACATTCAATGTGGTTACATGCAAAACTGGGTTTAGTGTTTTTATTAATTCTTTATCATATTTACTGCGGATACTTACGTAGGCAATTTGCTAAAGGTAAAAATCAGCATTCTCATGTTTTTTATCGATGGTTGAATGAGTTTCCTGCTTTAATTTTGATTGCGGTAACTGTTTTAGCGATAGTCAAGCCTTAAGATCCCTTTTGCAAGAGAACAAGTCATGGCTGAATTAGAAGAGACAATTGTGATAGTAGGTGCCGGACCAACAGGATTGGCTTTAGGCGCAGAACTGCGACGTTTGGGGATCTCTTCGTTCATCTTAGATAAACTGGAAGCTGGAACGAATACTTCACGTGCTGCGGTTATCCATGCACGTACTTTAGAGGTCTTGGAACCGCTGGGCGTGACTGCTGAACTGTTGCGCGCAGGTCTCATCGTTCCAATATTTCGCATACGAGATCGAAATCGGATACTGGCCAGCATTAGCTTTAAAAATCTCAAGACAGCCTATCCATTCACGCTGATGTGTCCACAGGATCTCACCGAATCCATTTTGGAAAAGAGGCTGCAATCCCTTGGCGGTGATGTACAACGTCAAAGCGAGGTACTCGCCATTCGTCATAGGCAAAACAGTGTACAGGTAGAATTCAAAAGTGGTGCATCACTTAAAACAATCAATACAAAATGGCTTGTAGGTTGTGACGGAATGCATAGTCTGGTCCGTGAACAAGCCTCTATTCCCTTTATTGGAGACAACTATCAAACGAACTTTATACTCGCTGATGTAGAAATGGATTGGCCTTTAGGTAAGGAAGAAGTGAATCTCTTCTTTTCAGATGAAGGTCTCATGATCATAGCGCCCTTGCCAAATAATCGTTTTCGAATTGTGGCTACAGTGCATCAAGCGCCTGCCACACCCTCCATGAAAGATTTTCAGCTGATCTTAAAAGAGCGTGGACCCACCAATGCTAGCATTCATATTCATCATCTCATATGGGCTTCTCGCTTTCATATCCAGCGCCGTATAGCCAAACATTTATGGCAAGGTAGAATTCTTTTAGCGGGTGACGCCGCACATGTCCATAGCCCTGCTGGCGGTCAAGGCATGAATACCGGTATTCAGGACGCCATTACACTCGCTGCCGCTTTGAAAGAAGCACTGCATGATGCAGAAGAAGAAAATGTATCCGAAGGAAATGTACTTGAAATGGGTTCTTATGATAATTTACTATTAAATATGACGATAAGAAGCTACTTACAGTGATTGGACTTGAAGGAATGGTTGTAGTAAATACAAAAGATGCTATTCTAGTCGTACACAAAGATAATGTACCTCTTGTAAAAGAGTTGGTAGAAAAAATGGAAAGAGAAGGTTTAGATGAGTATATATAATTAATTCAAAATCTATAGTGCAAAATCCACAAAATGAAGAAATACATAAATAAAGCCGCTGAAATAGAGTTTGTAAGGTTTCTGCTAGTCGGTGGCTCTGCATTTATTATAGATTTTGGATTGAACAATGTGATTATTTTTTTATTGAACTTTCCACCCGCAACAGAATCTGTATTAGCAAATCTAGTATCTGTTCCTGTAGCCTTTGTTTATAACTTCACACTTTCTAGAAAATGGACTTTCAAATCGCACGGAGCAAAAGCTCATA
>CAZCHZ010000303.1:0-2092 GCA_964498615.1 uncultured Legionellaceae bacterium
TCAGGATACAGAGGGATGTAGGCGGTGTCAACTTTGAAAATGATTTCAGAGCAATCTGCAGCTTATATTAGCCATATTTTAGCCAATGTTCCAGCGCCTTCTGGATTTGTCGATAGGAGCACAACGCGACAAGCGCCTGTCGCCTATAAGACGGGCACCTCCTATGGATATCGTGATGCCTGGGCCATTGGGTATACCCCTGATTTTACGATTGGTGTTTGGGTAGGGCGCCCTGATGGCACTCCTTGTTTCGAGGAAACAGGTAGAATGAATGCAGCACCGATTTTATTTAACATTGCCTCTTTCCTACCCTATTCTGGCAAACATTTTCCAAGCGTGGTTTCTGATAAATTAGCAAAAACGCAATTTCAGCCATTTTGCAAAGTACAAAAGAAAACATCTACATTTGAAATTTGTTTCCCAAAATCCGGTGCGGTTATTAGTGTGGAACGCCTGCCTGATATTGCGTCGCAAATATATGGACCTCTCGAATTGACATTGAAGCTAGGTACTCCCCCTTTTCATCTTTTAGTGAATGATGAACCCCTACCTACAACGTTTGATACACATAAAATACGATGGACGCCCATTGCTTTAGGATTTACCGAATTAACAGTGGTGGATGCTAGGGGTGAGTCTTCGTCTGTATCAGTAGAATTACGTTAGATGATGATGCCCTCTAGGTAGTAAGCAAGTGAAATTTCCAAGAGATATGAAGTACAAGCTTTAAATTTGTGCTATAAATGAAGAAACTGCTTAGAGGTTTCAACATGGCATCTTCCGCTAGCGACACTGAACGCAAACTTTTACTTGACAAAGCTCAGAAACGGTCGAATAAGCATACTGTAAGTATTCAAGCTAGATTTCCTAACATGCACTTTCGTTCAGCCAATCATATGTTGCCCAGGGCTGTTACTCTTCTTAGAAGAGTGATGAGGCTTATTCTATTAAATTCGAAAGCTGTTGCTCTCGTGGATGGGGTGCTAAAAAAAGGTGACATCTTTGTTAAATTTTGTCCACAAAAAGATATATTAGCTAATGCGCGTTGGAATTGGGATACACGTAAGATTAGCATTGCTTCTCATGTTTGCACAATTCGCGAATTGCTTTCTTGTTTGATGAGCTCCCTTTGTTATGCAAACAATGACGCCTTTCGAGATTTGGAGGACGAATTTGAAAACGTCGAAAAATTTGTACATAAAAAGCTTGCATTACAACACGCATCAGAAAATCAATATGCAAATATCATGATGTTTGGCGAAGAAAATTGTGGGTGGCCTAAAAATCATCTTAGCGGTCCATGTTATGTTGCAAATTCATTAGAGGAGTTTTTAGAAAAAGCAAAGCAACCTTGTTTAGAACATAATGGGTTTTCTCTTGCAGAGTGCTATACACTCGAAGCAGTGAATGCTTCTTTGAGTTTGTTAAAGGACAGGTATCCAGATGAAAAGTTAGACAGAATGCAGCCTTCGGAAGTTGCAGATCTATTGGTACGAAAGAGTGTGCTTCACCAAAAAAAACTTATGTTAACACAAACGGTGATCAAGCGATCTTTGGTAGCAAAAGAAACCAGCGTTCCTTTCACCCCCCTCTATCATCAATCTAAAGATGATTTAACGAAGCCACTTTTGGAGCCTAGAAAGAAAAGAAGTCAATATTTAAGTTTATCATCTTTTGTCGATTGACTATGAAAGGAAAAAAGTACAATGCATGAAATGATTCAGTCTTATTTTAAAACGGTGTATGATCCCTTTAAGTCTGAAAGCAAGCGTTCTGTTCAAGCAAAAGGAGATGAGATTTATGGTGAATTATATTATCATAGTGTTGTTAAATTATTAGAATATTTGCAGTTAGATAAAAATGATCAATTCTTGGATATGGGTTCTGGCTTAGGCAAGATTGTTTTTCAAGTTTATTTTGTCACTGACGCAAAGAACGTGATTGGTGTGGAGGTGAATCCCGCAAGATTTAAAATTTCCCGTAAAGTTGAAAAAGTCATCAAAGAGCAATTGCCTGAAATGTTTGATGAAAATAGGGATTTAAAGTTACTGAAGGGTGACTTTTTGAAAATGGATTTGGAAGAGGTCACGGT
>CAZCHZ010000304.1:0-2080 GCA_964498615.1 uncultured Legionellaceae bacterium
ATTTAAACGGTGAATTTCATCAATAAATAATATATCTTTGGCTTCCAAATTGCTAAGGAGCGCTGCAAGATCTCCCGCTCTTTCTAAAACAGGACCTGAAGTTGATCTTACATTCACACCCATTTCAGCAGCGATAATATGCGCAAGAGTTGTTTTGCCTAATCCTGGGGGGCCTGAAATCAAGACATGATCCAAAGCTTCATTGCGAGCTTTGGCGGCATCAATAAACACCGCCATTTGTTTGCAAACAGCCGGTTGCCCTGTATATTCTGCAAAACTTTTTGGACGCATCGTCTTATCCACCCAGAGATCTTCTGAAGACAAAGGCGCTGCGGCAATTAATCTATCTTTTTCCACTACTGACCCTCCGAAAAAGTTTTCCTGTCTTCGGTCGCTAAACTCGCTTCGCTCAAACACCTCTCCCTCGCCATGAAAACTTTCTCGGAGGGTTACGCCCTTGCTAAGCCCTGTAATGCTTCCCGAATCAATTCTGGACTTGTTTTCCCGGTTTTTTCGATACGTTCCATTGCAAGGCTTGCTTCTTTCGCTTTATATCCTAAAGCCATTAAAGCACTCATGGCCTCGGTTTCAGGATGTGTCACAGTTCCTTGCATTAGCAATGCAGTGCCGTCTGATGCAATGTTGTTAAATTTTCCAGACAATTCAACCACTAAGCGCTCTGCGGTTTTCTTGCCAACCCCTGACAATCGCACTAAAGGCGCAATATCCCGACTGGCAATACACTGCATAAATACACCAACATCTAATCCTGACAAAATAGAAAGCGCCATCTTAGGACCCACACCAGAAATTTTAATTAAAGTTTTAAATAATACCCGCTCTCTTTCATCCATAAATCCAAATAAAATCTGAGCGTCTTCTCGCACATAGAGATGTGTCATTAAGGTAACCGCTTGTCCAATATTAGGTAAACGATAAATGGTTGAAAGCGGTGCTTGGAGTTCATAACCCACACCATTCACATCCACCATCAAAAAAGGCGGATCTTTCATTTCAAGTATACCGCGTAATTTTCCTATCATGTTCGCATCCCTTGTAAAATGCCACCGCTTGTTTGTATATGACAAAGCGCAACCGCTAAAGCATCTGCAGCATCCGCTTGCGGCAGGCCATTCAGTTTTAACAATATTTGCATCATATGCTGAACTTGCACTTTATCTGCCGCCCCCGTTCCGACGATGGTTTTTTTCACCTGCCTTGGCGTATATTCTGCCACATTCAGTTCGTTTAAGGCAGCGGCCACCATCACCACCCCTCTGACATGTCCTAATTTTAAAGCTGAAGAAACATTTTTATGCACAAAGATTTTTTCAAGGGCCACCACATTTGGACGATATTCCGAAATAATTTCTTTCAAATCTTCAAAAATATGTTGTAAACGCTTAGGCCATTCGAATTTAGCAATGCGAATGCAGCCGCTAGTTAAATAGGTTTGCCGACCTTTAACGCAGTCGACCACCCCAAATCCTGTAATTTGAGACCCTGGATCTACCCCTAAAACACGTATTGTGAATGCTCCTTAATCGTAACCCATTTCCTCTAACACTTTTTCAGCGATATCCGCATTGGTATGCACCGCTTGGACATCGTCTAAATCTTCTAACATATCTATTAGTTTATTACATTTTTCAGCTGTGTCCTTATCGATGATGGGCGCATAAGTATTGGGCATATAGGTAATTTCAGCGCGTTGGGGTTTTAAACCTCCCGCCTCCAGGGCTTGTTTCACTGCAGAAAAATCGGCAACACTCGTTATCACTAACACTGTGCCATCGCTATCTGTTTGAATATCTTCAGCACCAAAGTCTAGCGCCAATTCCATCACCTTGTCTTCATTCACCCCTTTGCCAAAAACGATTTGACCACATTTTTTAAAACAGTAGGCAACCGAGCCATCTGTCCCTAAATTACCCCCAAATTTGCTAAAGGCATGACGCACTTCTGAGACGTTACTATTACGATTATTGGTAAGACAATCTACCATCACAGCAACATGACTGGCACCATAGTCTTCATAACTAACCCATTCTCATGCCCGGCCTTACTGTACCCCTCCCAC
>CAZCHZ010000305.1:0-2068 GCA_964498615.1 uncultured Legionellaceae bacterium
ACACAAACCATCTCACCTGCATCAATAAATCTAGCCTCTCATCAACCAAATATTTTTTTAATAAAAATTCTAAAATTAGGTTTTCACTCGTTTCGTTGTCATCTTTATCATGCTCTGAATCTGAATAATCAGGATGTGAAACTATTATAGACATCATGATGGGAGTAGCTTCCATATAATGGTCAGGCTTAGCAACGAAAGTAATGGCCTCAAGCGAGGCACCGGCATCCTCCACCAAAACTTCCACAGTAGCGACTCGTCTATTTTCAATAGCATGAAATAGCAAGGTCTTTCCATTTTTGTCTTGAAAGTTAATATCAATGAAGGGAACCGACGATGATGACGAAGAATGAGTATTTTGTCGGTCTTGTTGTGTAGCAAAAAACTCTTCTAGTTGTTTAGAATCACCATTTTTAGCCCAATCAATTAATTGCTTCTTTGTTTCCCGTATTGATTTTTTTCTTCTTAATGCCTCGGCTGCTTCTTCTAAAGATTGCATAATGAACCTCCACAATATAATAAATATTTCGAATTAAAATAAAGTCTCTTATTGAATCGCTTAGAGCAAGCTTACCATTCTCAATACTCTGAGTCAATACTCACTTCATGTGTCCGGTAGGGACCCAAGAATGCTGGTGGGCCGTGATGGACCTTGAAACCATCGGCAACGGTTAGGTGATACTCCGCATAAGGCTTAATTTCGAACTTAAAGAAGTTACCTTACTTTACTTTCACTTTTAAGACTTATACAAAACCTCTACGGTAAGGGTTCCACACTTTTGGTCTATTTGTTGGGCGTGCCCCATCATCATCGAAACCTTTACGCTTACGCCAATTATCGTAAGCAGTTGCCACGGCAGGCTGCAGGGTTTTTTGTTTTTCTGCAATAATGGCTCGAATAGGTTTATAATCAACAAGCACACCATCAATATTTCTTATACCTTTTGCTTTACAATGGTCAATAAATTGATCAATAGATTTTTGCTGACCATCAATAGTTTCAGTACAATCTAAAGAAACCGGAATCACACCCGATAACAAGTGTTTTAAAACTTGTGTTTTGCCAAATTTTATACACCCAAATAAAGCTCTATGCTCGACATCAGTGGCACCCAAGTCAATAAGTATTTTAACCAAACTAAGAGAACCACGTTGGGCAGCTTGAGATAACGCAGTTTGTCTTATTACTACTGCGCCTTCTTCGGCATCGTTTTCCACAACATTAACAAGCGCCAAAAATTGATCACTCTCTAGAATTTCTTTCATTAATTTCAACACTCCTGATATAACATCATCAGAAAATTCAGAGAATGTCACCATGTCATATAACAATGTGGCACTTATGCTGATTTGTGACAACTGATCTTTTAAAGCAAAAATTTCTTTTAATGCACACAGCACTTTATCTTCGTTATCTTCGTCATCTTCGTCATCAATAACAAGAAGATCATCATTTGAAATATTTATACATAATCCTAACTTGAGTAATAATTTTAGTTCTGCTAATCCAGGAAACCCCATTGCCAAGGTCGATATACCACTATCTCTATATTCGTTTAAAAACGCCGCACATGCTTCCATAGTTAATTTACCTTGCGCCAAGTAGTTTTCTAAACATTTTAATATGATATTAAGTTTATTTGTTTTGTTACTTGTAGCGGCAAGATATAAAAGATTATGCGCAGATCTCCACCTTTTAATAGTAGATGACTGTCCTGGTATTATTTCCTTTTTCCGAATCGACATCAATCGATTTTCACCCTTCAACAAGTTTAGATTTCCATCATCTAAACATTTTTTTAATAAAAATTCTAAAATCTGGTTTTCGTATATTTCATATTTATCATGTGCTGAACCTGAATAATCAGGATGTGAAACTATTATAGACATCATGATGGGAGTGGCTTCCATATAACGATCAGGCTTAGTCATGAAAGTAATGGCCTCAAGCGAGGCACCGGCATCTACCAACACTCTCACGGTATCAACTTGTCTATTTTCAATAGCATGCAATAGCAAGGTCTTTCCATTTTCGTCTTGAAAGTTAACATCAATGAAGGGAACTGAC
>CAZCHZ010000306.1:0-2067 GCA_964498615.1 uncultured Legionellaceae bacterium
ACATCCCCTAAAGACAAATTTAGGTGATCTATAAAAGAACCCGGTTCTTTTAGCCATATCATAGCTCAAAAGCACGGATCAACTATTAATATCTAATATTTATACCCTATAATAGATAAATTTGATTTTACCCTCTTTAGGGTATATAATTAATTTTATCCTATATAAAGGATATTTTTAAAGGAGCACCATAAACCATGCTTGTTCATAACCCTAAGCACTTAGCGTTAGCTGTGATAAGTCAACGTAAAAGTCTTAAATTAAGCCAATCCGAGGTAGGTGATCTCGTGGGATTAAAACAAGCAACGATTTCAGCCTTTGAAAACAAACCAGAACGCACCAAACTGGATACCTTATTTCGCATTCTATCCGCTGTGGAGCTACAAATAACAACATCCAAAAAAAACGACAAGACTGAATCCCTGTGGAAAGAAGAATGGTAATGAAAACTCCAGTGCGTATTCTCAATATCTTGATGAACGGAATGCAAGTAGGCACACTCGAAAAAACGCTCTCTGGAGGGCTAATATTTACCTACGATCAAACTTGGTTACATCTACCAGGCGCTCGTCCAATGTCATTATCATTACCATTGGTCAGTAAACCTTTTGTTGGAGATATTGTTTATAACTTTTTTGATAATTTATTGCCTGATAATCCTCTTATCAAGTCACGCATTCAAACCCGTTTTCATATTGCAACGAATCAACCTTTTGATTTACTTGCTACAATCGGAAAAGATTGCGTTGGTGCAATACAGATATTGGAAAATGAAAAAACAGAACTTACTAACAAAATTCTTTTTTCTCCGCTGACAGAAAATGAAATTGCTGCAATTTTACGCAATACACAAAATTGCCCTTTAGGCATGTCAACACACAATGAGTTTCGAATTTCCATTGCGGGCGCACAAGAAAAATCTGCTTTTCTTTATTGGGAGGGCAGATGGAATAGACCATTACAAACAACGCCAACTACTCATATTTTTAAATTACCCATTGGGTATATTCAACATCAACATATGGATTTAAGCGATAGCTGCGAAAATGAATGGTTATGTTCACAAATCACTGAGGCATTTGAATTACCTGTTGCTAAATGCGAAATTGGATACTTTGAAGATGTTAAAGTCCTTATTGTCGAGAGATTTGATCGTAGACTATCAAATGATAAAAGTTGGCTGATGCGATTACCACAAGAAGACATTTGCCAAGCCTTAGGGATCTCTCCCAATCTGAAATACCAGGCAGATGGCGGTCCTGGCATTGAAAAGATAATGGGATTATTGCAAGGTTCTACAGAGTCAACAAAAGATAGAGATATGTTTTTTCGTTCTCAAATTTTGTTTTGGCTTTTATCTGCGATAGATGGTCATGCAAAAAATTTCAGCATTTACATTGAAGAAAAAGGTAACTATCGGTTAACACCTCTATATGACATTATGTCTGCTTACCCTTTAATGTCGACAAAACAACTACAAGCAAGAAAAGTCAAAATGGCAATGGCCTTGAAAGGAACAAGAAATCATTATCATTGGTACGATATGCAGCGTAAATATTTTATAAGTTCCGCAAAAATTTCGGATTATCCCACTCAAAGAGCCGAGCAAGCCCTTGATGATATGTTAGGAAAAGTGGAAACGGTGATAGAGTTGGTATCTGCTAAACTACCCAGCAAATTTCCAAGTAAAATATATGAACCCATTTTTGAAGGCCTACTTTCAGCAAAAAATATGTTATTGTAGCCAAAGGAAGTCCATCCTCATAAAATGCCCGTGATTCCTTTAAATCACGTATGCCTAGTGTAATAATATTAATACGTGGTCTCATCAAAATGCCTTTTGAGTGACCTTACGTTGCTCTTGAGCATCATATGTGTTCTCAAATGTTTCATCCTCTTCATATGTCTCTTCAACACATTGAACCACCAAGGATGCAATGTGTTCTTGCGAACGCGTTGAGCACCAAAGATTGGTCCTATCCATCAAACCTTCAAAGCAAAGCACTCCTTTGCGGTAGATATTTTCACTATTGCTTTCGGTAGCATCTTCCAACAAATCATAAGCTT
>CAZCHZ010000307.1:0-2059 GCA_964498615.1 uncultured Legionellaceae bacterium
TCATATTTTCCATAATTTGGGCCATGGTAGTCAGATTCGCATTTCGTTCAATTAATAATTTGCAAGGATTATCGGCCTCAACATCTGCCTTGGTGAGGATATTTCTAAGTGCAGTCGTTTCTTGAGCGAAATCATATCGATGAAAGGTGGTTTGCAATCGAGACCATAAAGAATTATCACCTAAAGGTCGACGATTGATGATACGTTCTTCAATCACAATTTTACCATCATTGCTTAAAAGTGGATCTGCCAATTGCGGTTTGGCCACTGTCGCATCTGGACGTTGGCTACTTTTGGGTGCAGATTTTGCTTGAAGTTGTTTGTCCCATAGTACTTGTTTTGAACGCATCGAATCAAGCATGAGCTCTCGTTTTTTTTGCGTTTCTTTTGCCTTTTGTTGATTTTCCATCGCGACCTTAATTTCTTCATCAAGATCTTTATTTCCCGAATCTTGCGTCCTACCATAATAGAACAGTTTATCTTTTGATTGCTCCGTCAATGTATTATACAAACCCAAGAAATTTTGTCGCAGGAGTTTAACTCGCGCAGTTAAAGCAGACTGCCTTGAATGCAAGTCTTTCAACTTTTTGATGGTGCCTTTGATGACTCCTAAAAGGCTTTTCATTTTATGTTCTAATTTCAGCATCGCATCTTGATTTAAAATAATATCTCTACTCGCCAATGCATTATGGTCTCTCAATAAGGATGAAAAACCTTGTAGCAAATCACGAATGCGACAATGTGTTTTTGTATATCTATCTTCAAATTCTTCATTGCATTGAAAAACAGACTCGTATGTGTCATTAAGCGACCGAAGCCATTTTGCAACATTTTTAGAATGTTTTCTATTGTGACCCATCAATGCCAAAGCTTGGTTTTCTGATTTTTGAGGGTTTTTACTTGCACTGCAATCCACGTGTCTTAAAAAATTACTTTGGCTTTGGAGCGCGCCAATGGTTTTACTCGAAGAATGTGGTTCGGAATCGTTTTGAATTTCATCGAGCGTTCTTTGCGCATCTTCAACCAAATTCAGCATTTTTTGAGGCAAACATGCAAACTCTAACGAAAACTCGCCGTGTCTATCAACCACATTTTGTCTAAATTTTTCAAATTTTTCTCGAAACGGTTTTTCTTTTTGGCGCCTCGCTTCTTGTGCATCCAACCTTTCCTTTTTCTCTGCAGCCAAGGCAAGCCTTGCATTGTTTGCGCGTTCTATTTCCGCATCACGCGCCTTATGTCGTCGCCGACGCTCCCACCATATATGTACAACAGGAATACCCACCACGAACGCAAACGCACCCAAGACCGCCTCAAGCATCATGTAATGTCTTATACTTGAGAAAATACCTGGAGATTGATCTTGATGGGAGAATTGTCCATCTAATGCTTCGCGTAGCACATACTCCTTAGCAAGTGCTAACTTTTCCTGTTCTGTATCAAGGTCAATTTCTTTTCCCAAAGCCTTATATTTGTGTAAATATCTTTCCTTGCGGGTAACATCATGCTGAACCTGTAAATTTTTCATGAACCGATCTAATTCAGTTGTGCGATATTCTTTGGAAGCTTCTATTGTTTGTTCAATTTTTTGAACTTCTCCTTGAGCTTTCGTAATACTTCTATTATTTACAGCATGATCGATATCTTGAAGCGCTTTGCCATATTTTTTATCATGTGCTAGCAAAAGATGCCGTAAATTAAATGATGTTTTAACATCTATTTGCTCATTCACTTCCCTGTCCAAAGCTGCTCTTTTGTTTGCAATCATGTCTCTATGTATCTTGGGATCTCGAACATTTAAGTTTTCTATAAAATGCTGCATTTCAGCTTCAGCGTATTCTCTAATAATATCTACTCTTGCTTGATGGTATGTGCGCATGCCTTCTAACTGTGTCAAATTTCCATTCGCCACAGCATCACCAATCTCTTTTTGTGCCGCGAGATGTTTTGGATGATTTTTCAAAGACGGATTAGTCTTAAAACCATCCCCTTTTGCGAATATTGGGCCAAAGAAATATAAAAATGTAGTGAAGGCTTGTATTGGATGTTCAAGCACGTAATA
>CAZCHZ010000308.1:0-2057 GCA_964498615.1 uncultured Legionellaceae bacterium
AGACGCGTTTTACCTGGTCTCTAACACTATGATAGTATAGCGCAAATGAATGCAAAGGTATTTTCTTATCCTATTACTATCCTGGAAAGCTATCTTGACGTTTTTGGTCATGTCAATAATGCCATGTACCTAACGCTGCTAGAAGAGGCGCGTTGGGATCTCATCACCAAAAATGGCTATGGTCTTAATAAGATTCTTGCCACAGGCGAAGGACCCATTATATTAGATATTAAATTACAGTTCTTAAAAGAACTTTTGGTAAGAGACAAGGTGATTATCGAAACCCAGCTAGTTTCCCAAGAAGCAAAAATAGGCAAACTAGTTCAAAAGATGATGCGCAATGGTGAAAACTGTTGTATTGCTGAGTTTACTTTTGCATTGTTTAGTTTAAAGGAACGAAAAATCATTCCTCCCAGCCCAGCATGGTTAAAGGCTATTGGGGCATCTGCAACCTAAAACAATAGAGTTGTGCTATCTTTTTAATATCCCCTTGCATAAATGAGGAACTTATGAAACTTGTAATACCTTCATCGCTATTGATTTTAATATTATCTCTTTATGCTGATTGTAGTGTGGCGGTCTTGCCGCCTTATTATGAAGACATAAAAGAAATCAAGGCCATCCTTGATGATCCAAAAATTACAGAAAAAGCAGGTTCGCGACCTATACAATCTATTGCTAAGGTGAGCATCAATGATAAAAAAGGTTGGAAATTGCTTTTGGGTCCCCAAGGTCAATGTAGTCTTGTCGTCAATATAGATTATAAATTTACACACGAGCCTGGATTTGTTGGACCACAGGAATTTGAGTTGAATCCTGAAGATTTAGTATGTCAACAGCCAACGAATACCACCATTAATCAGCAGACACCCAGCACCATGCTGCCTAAATTACCAGATAGCGATTAGAGCTTATGTTAAGAGGAAGGAGTTTAGGTTATCGAGCCGCTCATTAAAATTGTTCCCTATGATATCGCTTGGGAAAAACAATATCAGGATGAGATCTTAAAATTAAAGGCCATTTTAAAGGATATCTTGCATAATGCATATCATATCGGTAGTACAGCGGTGCCTGGGTTGGCAGCTAAACCCATTATTGATATTCTATTGGTGGTAAGCAGTCTAGAAGAGGTAGATGAAAAAGAATTAGATATGATTAAATTTCACTATCACCCCTTGGGTGAAAACGGGATCCCAAATCGTCGTGTTTTCTGGAAAGGCCAAGAAAAAAATCACCGTTATCATCTTCATATCTTCAAACAGGGCAATCCAAGAATTGAACGCTATTTACGATTAAGGGAGTACCTGAAACTTCATCCTGAAAAAGCCTCATATTATGCTGAAATAAAGAAAAAAGCAGCCTTGATGCATCCTCATGATAATGTGGCATATAATATTGCTAAAGAACCCACTATTTTTAAACTGGAAATTGAAGCGGAAAACTGGTTTAAGAAAAATCCCTCTAGCTCTTAAAGCGAATGACTTGTTATTTGCGAGATGCAGTGCTTAGGACTATAATGATGATTTCAGATATATAGTTAAAGGTCGACTCACTATGTTGAGATATTTCTTGGTCATTATTCTCAGTTTGTTTTCAAGCAGTTTGCTAGCTGAGAAGCTGTTATATAATGAAACAATTAATGGCTATCAAATTACAGTGACTGAAAATGAAACAAGCGACTCCGTCGATAAGCAAACTTTAAAAATAGAGCAGGGCGGTAAAACCCTGCAAACTTTAAAAGGGATGGTGATTACTTATCAAGTATTTAAAAAGCCGAAACCGCCCTTTTTGGTATCTTCTGCGTTTAGCGGTGGTGCACATTGCTGTGCTTCACTGGATATTTATACTTTAGGTAAAACGCTTAAAGATTATAAACTTCCTTTTGAAAAGCCATTTTTAGAAAAACATGAAAATATTAGTTGGCAGAAAACTTTAAATCATGAAGGTGATCTCTTGATTTCTTTGCAGGATCCTTTTTGGTTATATTGGCGCACTTATTATGCAGACAATGGATCGCCGACGATTAATTGGTCCTTTGATGGCAATAAGTTTAGTAT
>CAZCHZ010000309.1:0-2056 GCA_964498615.1 uncultured Legionellaceae bacterium
AATTGATAAACGAATAAAAGAAACGCTTTTTGCTGCTAGTGAATCCTTGCTAGCGTGCAAAAATTTATCTATTCATGCTTTAGGACGCTCTCTTTCTTCCCCTGCTAAAGTAAAACATTGTATTAAACGCATGGATCGTTTGTTTGGTAATAAAACATTACAAGAAAATGCCAACCTATTTTACAAGGTTTTTAGTCATTATTATTTAAATAACAATCACAGACCGATTATTGTCGTTGATGGATCTAGATTGACGCCTTGTGGTAAATTCCACTTTTTACGAGCAGCGATACCTGCTGATGGAAGAACTTTAACTTTGTATGATGAAGTACATACTACAAGCACATTGAATGATCCAAAGACACATTTGAATTTTTTAAAGCGATTAAAAGAATTAATTCCTCCGAGAATAACCCCAATTATAGTGACTGATGCTGGATTTAGGAATACATGGTTTAAAAAAGTGAGTGAATTGGGCTGGGATTATGTAGGTCGAATCAGGCATCAGACACATTATAAAAATGATCAAGACAATTGGGAGCCTATAAAGAATCTATATTTTAATGCACAATTAAAAGTGACGAGTTTAGGTAAAAAGTATCTGGCAAAGAGAAATCCATTGTCATGTTATTTTTATTTGATAAAAGAGCAAAAAAAATATCGAGCTCGACGGAACTTAGCAGGAAAAAAGAGACAATGTTCCGTTAGTTTAAGATGTGCGAAAAGAGGGAATGAACCGTGGTTGATTGTAAGTTCCCTATCTGATGCGGATTTGTCGCCAGATAAGATTATTGTAATTTATAAGAAGCGCATGCAGATTGAAGAAGCTTTTAGAGATCTAAAAAATACTCGTAATGGATTAGGATTACGGCATTGCAGAAGCACCACATCGAAGCGTTTAGAAATTGCACTATTGATTGCTAACCTAGGTACACTGGTTCTGAGATTGCTTGGATTAAAAGCTCGTGAAAAGGAATTACATTATTCATTTCAGTCTAATACTGAGAAAAATAAAAATGTGTTATCGAATGTAGTAATAGGTTGGCAGGTTCTGCAGCGGCCCGAAATTAAATTTAAAATAAGGGATTTTAATTTAAGTAAAATGGCAGCCATTCTTATCAAGCCGGAGGATAGAATTACATGCTAACAAAAGATGTGGGGATCACCCAGAGTCTGACCCTATTGATCGTATTGATCGATCACAAGAAAGTCAATATTGTAAAAAACCCTTATTCAAACATAACTAAAATAAAAAATAATATGAATTTTACCTGCCATTGACATAGGATAAAACTAATTCATCTAATTGTTTAGGAAATGAAGGCATCTTCCCTTCAACCCTCAATTCCTGAATAGATTTAAAAAAAGCTTGATTAAATTTTGGTATATTTCTGATGTTAAAACTTATTTCGCGTTTTTTATGTGCTAACTCAGTTAGCAAGCTACCAATTTGCGCTCTGTCATTTTGATCTACAATCACATCCAAACCGAGCTTATCTACTGTTTGTTGAAGTTTATTTTGTTCTTCTATAGTCAATAAATTAGCTACTTGGTAATCTAAACATGATCGGCTTTTTAAAAATAGTATTAATCCGACGATAGCGAGAAGATAGGAAATCAATGCTACCACACTTTTGAAATCTTGATCCGCGATTACTTTTCCCACGACAAAAATAGGTAAAAAAATACATATTTCATCTCCACCTTCGAAGCAGCGCATTACGTTCCTGTTTCTAGCATCATAGGCGGGCTGCAGCTTTGCATCCAACAAATCTTCTGCTTCTTTTATTTCGTCTAACAATTGAGTTAAGCGACCAACTTGAGTAGATGTTAATGAGAGTGGTTCAATAGAAATTTTTACCTCATTAACACTATTATATTGTGAACGTTTACTTTCTGACAAAAGGGGTCTTGTTTCATCGCATAATACATCTAGTGCAACTTCTTTTGATTCATGTGATTTATTTGGATGGCTATTCATGAGTGTTCCTGTGCTCTCTTTTATAGTGTATTTCCTCTAGAAACTACCGCATTCTAACAAATAAACCTTAAGGAA
>CAZCHZ010000310.1:0-2051 GCA_964498615.1 uncultured Legionellaceae bacterium
AAAGTCTACATGGTGATGGTTTGGGTGGATTAGCAAAAAAAACTGATAAAGCTGATAAGTTATAAAAAGAAGCTCTTGCAGTATTTAAAAGCAAAATTGATGAAAAAGATGCAGAAATACTGTTTAATCTTGGTGTGATGTATGCAAATAGTCAAGGAGTAGACGTAGATCAGAAAAAAGCTTGTGAGTATTATGAAATATCGGCTAATCAAGGGCATATGGATGCGCAGTATAATTTTGGCATTATGTTAGAAGAGGGTCGCAGTGGAACGAAAGATGAGGTGAAAGCTTGCAAATATTATGAGATGGCGGCTAATCAAGGACATATGGATGCACAATTCAATTTTGGTATTATGTTAGAAGAGGGTCGAGGTTTTGGTAAAGATGAAAAAAGAGCCCGCGAATTTTATCAAAAGGCCGCGGATCAGGGACATGCTGAAGCGCAAATGGCCATTCGTTCTCTTCAAGGATATGAATCAATAAAGAGCAAAAGCAAAGCACACTAAAATGCTATATTACCATTCAAAGGGATGACCAAAATAACTTAATGCCCAAAGAACCACTAAATAAATGCTAATTAAAGATTGTAATCCTGCAATGGGACGGATCCATCCGGTGGTGACATAATAATATGACATAGATTGTAACCTTGCAATCCAAGCGCTGATATCAACATGATAAAATCCAATTTGAAATGAGGACATCAAACTGATGTGCAAAGCAGTGAGTGCTTGTTTTAATTCATATTTCATTCTTTCTGATGAGTCTTTGGGCGGTTGATACATCAATGAGGATATTTTTTTGACATCATGCAAGGGCTCTTCAAGCATGATTTTATAAATATAAGGTTTTGATGAGGCTTTCGCAATGGCAAACCAGGTGGGAATGGCAAAAATGAAGATTAACATCAAAATAATGCCCATGGGTCTTCCTGGTGCCGCACCAAAATCACAAGTAAGATAAAAGAATAAATACTCAAAACTGGCTTCAATGTACCCTAATCCGCCCCGATGCCAGGCGCTTTTCATGTCTTCTGTTTTTACCATCGCAGTAATTAATCTTTCCATATTGCGCATGCCTGCATTTCTATAAGCATTTCTCAGTTCTGTCATGGCAGGGGCACCTAATTTGCTATCATAAAATTTTAGTTGTTTAAAATTTTTAGCGCTGGTGAAACTCATAATGTTAGGTAGAAATCCAATCTTAGGTTTATAGAGGGCGCCTGCAAGATCAGCATCAGCAAAATCGGTGTCCAAAAGACTTGTATTCAGAAACATCACATTTTTTAAAGAAGCGGATTTCAAACTGGCATGATTTAAATTAGCATGAGTAAAATTACTGTTTTCTAGATTGCTCTCCACCAAATTGGCACCCTCTAAATTGGCATCCGTAAAATTAACATGTATAAGTGTTGCATTTGTCAAATCGATTCCACTCAAATTACTGTGGGCGAAATTTGCATCATCAAGGGTTGTTAACCTTAAGTTAGCATTTTCAAAATTACTATTATTAAGTGCTGCGTTTTTAAGGGAGGCACGTTCTAGGCGGGCATTACTAAGATCGGCATGACTGATATTGGCGTGATTTAAAATAGCATTGCTTAACATTGCCCCTGTAAAATTTGTCCTAGGCAAATAAGCATTGTTCAAATTAGCATCCAGAAGATTTGCGCCTTGAAAAAGGCCATTGCTAAGATCGCTATCTGAGAAATTTGCTTTTTGCAATTGTGCATTTCTTAAGTCGAGATAGGTGAGGTTCATTTTAGAAAGATCAACATTTTTTAAAATAGCGCCACAGATATCAATATATTGGGTGGCATTATTTGTTTGTAGCGTTGTTTGTAGCGCTCTTGTTTTGATTAAACCTTCGATATCTTGGCGAGTCACTGCTTTGCCGGCATAAGGGCCATGGCAAGGCAAGTTATTTTCAGCTTGGCTTATGTTCATACATAAAAGACAAAAGCCAAGAAAAAGTGAGCAATAAATTTTCAAAAAATCTTCATTCCTTTTTTAAAGTGCCGCCTACAATCTTAGTGCAGGTACCTTCTAATA
>CAZCHZ010000311.1:0-2041 GCA_964498615.1 uncultured Legionellaceae bacterium
AAAATATATGATCTAAAACGAAGCGATGGAAAGAACAAAGTCCTCGTCTCCCTTTTATTCGGTTTGGGGAAAAACGATTGAAGATGATTTATGCAATTTAAAAGAAGCAATCCAGCATCATGATTTTAAACGTTTTGCAGAAATTGCGGAATTCAATGCACAAGGCATGCATGCCATGATGATGACAGCAAGGCCCAGTATTCGATATTCAAGTCCAGATACCATTGCCATGATGGATAAAATTTGGCAATGTCGCAAAGAGGGAATTGAAGTGTATTTCACGCAAGATGCGGGCCCTAATCTTAAGTTGTTGTTTTTAGAAAATGATTTGCATGCAGTGAAAACCGAATTTCCGAATGTGGAAGTGATTTCACCTTGGGCTATCAAGACAGAGTGCTTAGTATGACTATCCATGTTGTCTTAGTAGATAGTGATGATAACATTATCGGCACCGAAGAAAAATTGAGAGCGCATCAATTGGGATTATTGCATCGTGCATTTTCGGTGTTTGTTTACCGAAGACAAGGGAGCGCAATAGAACTTTTGTTACAACAACGTCACATTGATAAATATCATTGTGGGGGATTGTGGACAAACACCTGTTGTAGTCATCCCGCTATCAATGAAAATATTGTAGCGGCAGCAGAGAGGCGGTTACAGGAAGAAATGTCTATGGCTTTGTCTTTGCGGCATGTGGCTGCTTTTGAATATCGCGCCGAATTTGACAATGGTTTAATAGAACATGAATTAGATCATGTATTACTGGGAGAATATCATAATAACAGTACTATTCAAAATGATCCTAAAGAAGTACAAGATTATCGTTGGTTGTCCATGGAAGAGATCGACGCCATGCTTAGAAAAACACCAGAAGTGTTTACACCTTGGTTTCATCCAGCCTTAAATATCGTAAAGGAGGCATTATGCAGGTCCTAATTTCTATTGTGGGATTTTTGCTGGCGATTACCATTTTGGTGGGCTTTCATGAATTCGGACATTTTTGGGTGGCAAGGCGTTTTGGGATCCGGGTCTTAAGATTTTCGATTGGGTTTGGTAAGCCTTTTTTTTCTTGGCATGACAAACTGGGCACTGAATACGTGCTCTCTTATATTCCTTTAGGAGGCTATGTTTCTTTATTTGGCGAAAGATCTGGAAAAATTCCCCCGAACGAACGCCCTTTTGCTTATTCTTATAAATCCGTGTATGCCAGAATGGCTGTCTTATTTGCAGGGCCATTTTTTAATTTTCTTTTTGCTATCATTGCGTATTGGTTGGTTTTTTTAATTGGTGTGACAACTCTTGCACCCGTGATTGGCCCAGTGCCCGCAGGCAGCCCGGCCGCCTTAGCCGGATTAAAGCAAGGACAGGAAATTATCTCGATTGATAAAAAACCCACCTTAACATGGAATGCTGTGTCTATGGCATTAATGTCTGAAATTGGTGACACACAAACGATTAGTGTCAAAGTGCGTGATCATGGGGGTAGTGGACCTCAGCACAGTCATACGCTTGATTTAAGCGCATTAACGACCTCGATAGAACCCGATGAAGATATTTTGAAAGTATTGGGATTAACCATCTTAGATCCTCTTCCGCCTGTCATCGATAATCTTATCGACGGTTATCCTGCAAAAGCCGCCGGATTGAAACCGGGTGATAAGATACTGTCTGTGGATGGCAAGCCCATGCATTCGCGTACGGCATTGGTTGAATATATTCATCCTCGCATTGGCAAAGTTGTGAAGCTAAAAATTCAACGTGGAAAAACAATTAAAACTTTCACCATTGCCCCCATTGCATCACTTTCAGAAGAAAATAAAGGGCAGGGTATGTTAGGGATTGAATTTTCAAAACAAACATTACCTTCGGAATACACGCACACAGAACAGTTTGGTCCAATAAAAGCCTTTGGGGAAGCTATAAAACGCACTTGGCATCATACGATATTAACTTTAGATGTCTTGAAAAAAATGGTTTTAGGGAAGCTTTCAGTGAAACACTTAAGTGGTCCTGTTTCAATTGCGCAGCATGCAGGACAAAC
>CAZCHZ010000312.1:0-2036 GCA_964498615.1 uncultured Legionellaceae bacterium
AGACCTTGGGTGGTGAAACAAAAACACCCCATGTGTTGGTTTTGGATAAAGGCTGGGCTTGGGGTGGGGGTTTAACAGCAATGCGCTTGGAAGATGGGAAGCGGTTTAGTGTGGAGTGTGCCTAGAAATGTCTATTGTATTTTAGCGTTGTTAGAAATCCCCCCGGCTTGCTCGCAAGCTCGCAATGCCGACCCCCTTTTTCAAAGTGGGTTTCCAATTCTAATAAAAACTCTATAAATTCAGCATTTTCTACTCTTTTGTACCCTCTCCCGTTCACGGGAGAGGGTGGTGCGTAGCACCGGGTGAGGGTCTGCATGCTTTAAATCATCGACCATGCTAGCAACAGAATGCATTGACAACTCAAGCTCGTAGTGTTTCCTAAACTCGGTATTTTTAAGTCGTTTTTTAATAAAACCATCTAACGTATAAGCTTTCATTAATGTCTGCTTCTATCCTGCATGATGCTGTAAGTATTCTTCAGATGCAATGAGAAAAAATGTAGAGCGCTTTAAGCCAATTTTTTTTCTGTAGGTATCTATACGTTTAAGCTCTTTTGCAGGGAATATTACATTAAATCTTATTAATTTTTGGTATGAAGCAATAATATCTTCATCAATTTGAATTGGAATAAGTGTTCCCTTAAGCCCTGCCAATGCTCTATGAGGAGAGGGCTTTTTAATAAATTGTGGTTCAGCATTCGCTAACCAAGCTGCTAATGCATCTGTTGCATTTTGCAATGCTTCATCCCAATCAGCACCAAATGTTACACAGCCAGTTAAGTCTGGAAATTCCACTTCAACACATTCGGCCGTTTCTTTGAAGAGTGCATAATAATATTTCATACTCTTTCCTCCAATTTTGCACATTTCAAAATATTCTTTGCTGTTCCAATGGGGATATCTCCTTTATGCCGCGGCACAGGTATAGGTGGTCGTCCTTCCTTTACCCACACATCGTGTTTTCCTCCAGCGCGCATTCTATAACCCGCCTCTTTCAATAATCTCTCCAATTCCCGTTTTGTCACACTCCGTTCCTTTATAAAATACATACTAGTGTGTATTGTATTTCATGGCAAGCATTTTTCAAGCCCTAAATTGAATAAAGTTAGTTGAAGCATATGAAAAATGTTAGCAACTAACTTATTTTCAGCGTGAATATTATGACTACTAGCAGCAAGGATGAAACCCAGGCAGTATCCTATATTGATTCATCTCTACGAATACTGTTATGCTGCTTGTGTTTCTATTGACTTATGCAAAAATTGCAAAGATAGTCAGGTAGAAGCGCTATATATATCAACCATTTAAGCAGGAGAAACAACATTATGGCAACAGTTCTAAAAGCGATAGACACAACAGATAAAAGCTTGACTGAAACAAAAAGTAGATCTGAACGGGAACATTTATCTGCCTCGAAGGTTAAAATTTCTGATCTATCAGAACGTGCTCAATTAATTTTCAGAGTCACGGATCGTGATGGTCTTAAATTTTTACCCGACGATCATTTAAATACAATTAGACACGGACACACCCCGGCAATGTTTGCGGCTCAGTATAATGACATGGACGTTGTTAAGGAATTGTTACAATATCCAGATTTGGAAATTCATCATATTGTACCAAGCAAAATTGGAAGCAACCACAATTCAGGCATAGGCCACGGACAGAATCTGCTGGGAATTTGTATACATTATTGCGGAGGCGAGAACAGTGAACTCTGTTATAATATTATCAAGATCTTAGTTGAGAAAGATAAAAAAACTGCGGTGGAATTTATCGTCCAAGGTTACCCACACAAAGGATTGAATTATTTTCAATGCGCAGCCATGTCAGGAAACGTGGCAGTAATAAAATTATTACAGCCCTTAGGTTTTGATATTCACGCTGAAACGCCAGATGCCGAAGATGGAAATAATGTTGTCCACCTCGCAGTCATTAACGGCAATGTTGATGCAGTGGCTTATTTTAAAAGTCAAGGTGTTAATATTAATGAAAAAAATGCGCGTGGATGGACACCTTTGCAAATAGTGCAAGATA
>CAZCHZ010000313.1:0-2018 GCA_964498615.1 uncultured Legionellaceae bacterium
CAAAAGAGGGCATCTTGGTGGATAAAGGTCAGGAATATGAATTTACGCTCGATATTGTGAATGGACAATGGATGGCCAATGGTAAAGTGGTGGAGGGATTAGGACAAGATTTATTGACATTTGAACAAGAACCAACGACTCCAGGCGTTGTTGCGCCTACTACGCCCACCAAGAAACCTGTTACAGTGCAATAACCACATGTAGGGGCCGGTCCCCGTGCCGGCCCGGTCACGATAAACATAATCAATCACGAATATTATCAAAACTCGTCATCATGAGATCAAACTTTCTTGTAAAAACCGCATGTTCACAATAACCCTAGCAAGGGCCGGCACGGGGACCGGCCCCTACATGGGGAAATTTCATTTGTTTAGGATTTAATGGTCAAATTAAATTTGCTATTTATGTTATATATGTTATAGATTGTCAGGACACGACAGACGCGCACTAATCAAGCACATTTAAAGCACACAGGAGGAACCTCGTATATGACTAGATTAAATTCATTCATACTGTTTCTAAATCCTTGAGCTTTTGCTTGGCTGCGTCAATCACTTGTTTTGGCACGCCGGCAAGGCTTGCTACTTGGATCCCGTAGCTTTTGTTGGCGGGACCTTCTTTTACCTTATAAATAAAAGTCAAGGTATTTTCTTGTTCAATCACTTCCAGATGGAAATTTTTAACGAAAGACAATTTTTCGGCTAATGTCGTCATTTCAAAATAATGCGTAGAAAACAAGGTAAAGGCCTGAATGGTATGTGCAAGATACTCGGCAATTGCAAAGGCTAAAGATAAGCCATCAAAGGTACTGGTGCCGCGTCCAATTTCATCCATTAAGATTAAACTTTCTTTTGTGGCATTTTGTAATATATCGGCTGTTTCTGTCATTTCGACCATAAAAGTTGAGCGTCCACCACTTAAATCATCATGCGCGCCAATGCGTGTGAAAATTTTATCGAAAGATCCAATGCAGGCTTTTGATGCGGGCACAAAACTGCCAATATGGGCAAGTACGACAATCAGCGCATTTTGTCGCATATAAGTAGATTTACCCCCCATGTTGGGTCCAGTGATAATATGCATGCGGCTATGAGTATTAAAGTGAAGCGAATTGGGAATAAACGGCCTGTTTAATACTTGTTCTACGACAGGATGTCTGCCATCCATAATCAGCAATTCTTGGTTGTCTGTCAATGTGGGTTTAACCCATCTTAAAGTATCCGCTCTTTCAGCTAAACAATTTAAGACATCAACATCAGAAAGGGCCGCAGCAGTTTTTTGTAGAGAAACCAAAGCAGCTTTAATATCTGCAAGCAATTTGTCATAAAGATATTTTTCGCGCTCGATTGCGCGTTCTGTACTGCTTAAAACCTGATCTTCAAAAGATTTTAATTCCGGCGTAATGAAGCGCTCTGCATTTTTAAGTGTTTGCCGTCGAACATAATGAAAAGGCGCATTTAGTGCTTGGCTCCGACTTAATTCAATATAATAACCATGTACGCGGTTAAAGCCTACTTTTAGGGTAGAAAGCTTGGTTTTTTCGCGTTGCTCTTTTTCTAAGGTTAAAAGAAATTCATTGGCATTGTCTTTTAGGGTGCGTAACTGATCAAGCTCGGCATCAAACCCTGCCGCAATCACCCCGCCTTCACGAAGATGGGTAGGAGGATCTTGCACAACAGCTTTTTCGAGCAAAGCTTGCAATTCTGGGAAAACATGGATGTCTTTTAAAATCTCTGCGATCAGTGGACAGCCATGTTGATGTAACAAAGGTTTTAGCTTGGGCAAAATTTTTAAACCACCTGATAAACGCAGCAGATCATAAGGCCGCGCGGATAAAAGGGCTACTCTTGTTAAAATGCGTTCCATGTCGCCTAACTGTTTTAAGAGATCCTGTATTTCAAAATAGGCTTGGCAAACGCTTAGCTTTTCTACGGCTTCTAATCTTTGATTTAATAGGGTACGTGATCGTAGGGGGTTACGTATCAGGCGGGCAAGCCTTCTGCCACCCATAGGCGTGG
>CAZCHZ010000314.1:0-2016 GCA_964498615.1 uncultured Legionellaceae bacterium
TAAACGTCGTTAGAGGGTTTGAACAGCCCTATTTTGAAGGTCTATTGAAAGCAACAGATGTAGATGGTACAGAAGTAACGAGGCTTGCTTTGGGCAACATTCATTTGGGATGCATAGACTGGACAGTATTTTTACAGGGCATGGCAAACAATGTTTATCCAAATTTAAACAATATATCGGTAGATATTTCGGAGTATGGTGATGATGCGGTGATTGCGCTGATGATGCTTGTCAATGACCTGCAAGATGTGTCACAGATTGAAGCATTGACGGTAACAGACACAAAAATTGCCAATGATGATTGTGCCAGATTATCACTGATAATGACGAATCTAAAGAATAAAAAAATCATCTATTTATATTTTCCTAATTCTAATCTTGGAAATGTAGGGTTTGATAAACTATGTAAAATGGTTGCTGTGGTTGCGGAAAACAAACAGATTAAATATTTAGATGTTTCCGCTAATAATCTTTGGAGAATGGATGATGCAATTTTTTCTGAATTTGAAAAAATTGCATCACAACATAAAACACTTCAATTGCGTTTATGGAGCGCAACGGAGCCTGAATTAATAACACATTATGCAAGTTTAGATAACCATGGAAAGTTACATTGTAACAGGCGGGCGCTAAGAATGGAAGCCCTTAATGCAATAGTAAATCCAATATTTATTGGTAATGGGTTAAGTTCTGATCAATATCATGATCTGTTTTCTGATTTTGCGAAGAAACATTTCATGCAGTCTGCCAAAACAACTTATTGGGTAAGAGAGCTAGCCAAAGACGGGCAGCAGTTAACAGGAGCACATCGTTTATCTTTGGCAAGATTAATCTTAAAATCAGGTATGAATAATATTAATCTTGAAGATTTTCAATTAACAGCACCCGAACGACTGGATCTTTATCTTGAAGCTGTTTCAACACGCTATGAATTATTTTACGATCCTCAATGTTTTGATTTATATCAAGGCGAACATCACGCTAACAAGTTGCTCTCGCCTTGGCGCACTTTAAGTGAATATGCCAAAGAGTCTGAGGATGATGATAACAATGACAGCGAAGAAATTTCAAAGATGCTGAAAGAAAGCATACCTAAATTAGAAGAAGCTTGTAGTGCAATCTGGCCTGGACAATCTTTTTACGTGCTTTGTTTTAACAAGTTAAAAAATTTTGAAATAAAAAATTCGTTTAGTATAAGTAAACTATTGAATATGATGCAATGGTTCACCTGGTCTTTAGTATTGTTAACAATAAAAAATATTGCCGAAAGAGATTTAGCAACTATAGGAAGGCCTCTGTTTTCAATATTAGACTATACGGAGCCTAAAATACGTTACGATTTAACGATCGTGCTATTTAATCACGTCATGACGCATCAGTCTTCGATGGACGCTTTACAAGCTTTATGTCCAGTTACGCAATCGACAGATTATATTCCTCCTGTATTGCTTTTGTTAAAAATACATGGGAATGAACAAAATGATATTGTTGATGCTGTTCGTGGTATTTTAAACCTGTTGCCTAAAGAATATAAAAAAGGATCCATGATGAGAATTTTTGTGGGTGGTCTTCAAGCTTTAGCCATGCAAGAAACTTCCGACCATGATTTAGCTCAAGATTTAACTAGAACAGAAAAATTAAGTATCGTAAGAAGAGGATTATCAGAAACTTCTCTTAAGCCATTGTCGAAAAAAGATCGAAAACAGCGGACACAGGAAGACTTGCAACGTGATATGAAATTAAACGCAGAAAAATTGGCCATACAACAAGCACTGTGGTTACAATTGCAGGGTCTTGGCTTGTTAGGCGCAATACATCGTCTTAAAAGTCCGGCCATGAATTACAAAGAAGCATTCAAGCAGATTTTTCGTTTATCAGATCAACAAATGGAGTTTTATGATACAACTTTTGCAGGCAAACGCCATGAAACGGGGCTTTTAACCTATCTTGGTAAATTGCGACAATTACCAGAGCGTGACAGAGAAATGGCCGAAAAAGTATTTTTTGAATTTGTGC
>CAZCHZ010000315.1:0-2008 GCA_964498615.1 uncultured Legionellaceae bacterium
ATGCAAAAGGCATTGAGATCTATCACGACAAGCCCATTTTATATGGCTGTGGCGATTTTATTAATGACTATGAAGGCATTAGTGGTTATGAAGAATTTCGAAGCGATCTTGCGCTCATGTATTTTATCACAATGGATGCATCACAAAAAATTGCAACCTTTAAAATTAAACCCCTGCAATTAAAACAATTTAGGTTGCATCAGGCATCAAAAACCGATACATTGATGCTCACAGAAATGTTTAAACGCGAAGGACATCCTCTTGGAACAAGCGCCCGTTTGGAAGGGAATTATATATACATATTTCCAATGGCTACATAGTTGCGTTATGATGGCTTAATGCAGATGTTATATAAATTGGCCGCAAAACTTAAAGGTGCTTTTCAAACCCTGAATGGGGTTAAAACTTTTGGAGCGCGTGCGCTGGTTGTACGTGGTGAAGAAGTATTATTAGTGAAGCATAGTTATCAAGACGGCTGGTATACTATTGGGGGTGCTGTAGAATCAGGAGAATCTCCCTTGCAGGCAATCAAGCGTGAATTATATGAGGAAGTGGGTATTAAACTTAAATCTCCTCCTCAATTAATGGGTGTGTATCTGAATGAATTTGAAAAACGGAATGATTATGTGGCGCTATATTTAATACGAGATTTTATCATGGAAGAAGTCCATTCATTAGAAATATCGGCGAAACAATGGTTTGATATGGCGAAATTACCTTCAGATGTCACACCTGCGACTAAACGACGCATTGAAGAACACAGAAACCAACGAGAGCAATCTGATAAATGGTGAAATTGATTATTTTTTTGAGAGAAGGATAAGATATGCTTCAAGGCATGAATCACATAACCTTAGCAGTGATAGATATCGATCGATCCTTTGCATTTTACCATGAGGTACTTGGTCTTAAACCATTATGTCGATGGGATAAAGGTGCTTATTTTTTGGTGGATGATTTTTGGTTTTGTTTAAATGTTGATAATCAACGTCAACCAAACCCCTGCTATACCCATTATGCTTTTACTGTTGATGCAAATAATTTTGATACAATGAGTTCGCGCATTATAAAATCGGGCGCTTATGTGTTTAAAGAAAACACCTCTCCGGGGGAATCGTTATATTTCCTTGATCCTGATGGACATAAGCTCGAAATTCATGTAGGCAATTGGAAAACAAGAGTACAAATCAAAAAACAAAACCCTGGCTCTTGGAATAATATAGAATGGTTTGTATAAAAAATGTCATTATTTAATGATAAAAACATCCCATGCTCTTCAGTAATGTCTGATTGTATCAAGGAAGGCAAACAATGAATGAGAAAATTTCTAAATCCTTAAAAATTACGTTACTTCCTGCGCCTGTTGAATATAAACCAGTAATTGAAAATTTAGCGCGATTTTATGTTTATGATTTGTCTAGATATAGTGATAATGAACCAGATTGGGAATTTCCTGAGGATGGTTTATATGCCGCAGATGATGTCTATTTTAATTTTGCAAGCTTTTGGTGTGAACCGGGTTCTTATCCATTTATTATTCGAGTACAAGACGAATTGACAGGATTTGTATTAGTCAATAAAAAAGGCAGTATGCCCGATGTAGATTGGTACATGAGCCAATTTTACGTGGTTGCCAGATTTCAGGGAAAAGGAGTGGGGCGTGAAATTGCGAGGCGCATTTTTGATCAATTTCCTGGTGTATGGGAAGTCTCGCAACTCCCAAACAATAAGCCTTCGATTGCATTTTGGCGTGCTGTGATCAATGAGTACACCCAAGGAACATATACTGAAGTGCGTAAGACTTTGCCTAATCCCAAACCTCACGAAGCGATTATTCAGACTTTCAAAAATATCATTTAAAATTCATCTTTAATATTTTGTCTTCGTTGAAAAAAGAGAATAAATAATTTTTGGTTTCATAATGAGCGGCACAATTTTAGGGATTAAAAGAAAAAAAAAAAAACAAAAAAAAAAATTAAAATACACACAACAAATAGATAAATTAAAT
>CAZCHZ010000316.1:0-1992 GCA_964498615.1 uncultured Legionellaceae bacterium
ACGTAAAAATTGACATATCACAAAGAGCATTTCCACTACACTACAAGAAATAGGCAAATGTTTGCACACATAACCTAGAATATTCAGTAGCAGCATTTCTATGATGCACATTTTGGAAAATTGGCTGTTCAAACTGCATCATGGCGCGTTTCAAACCTTCCATATAAAATTGCATCCTGGTTTTAGTTGATTCCAAATCATTCTGATATAATTTTAGTATGGTACCCGCGGCTTTTTTATTTGAAATAAAATCATCTTTACCAATAATACCTAATTCTTTCAAATTAGAAAAAATTGTGTGATAAAGATATTGCACTCTATAAAATTTTATATTCATGACAACAGTTTTAAACGTAACTTTAGTACCAAACTGGATTTTCGAAGAAACAGGCATAACTAGCAATGGCATTTTTTCCGTTTTATCATCTGGGTAGTATTCATCCAACTCTTGTAACACAGGCGCACATTCATGAACCAAATCCCTTGCAAGCAGTATTGATAATTTAGTGCCTAGTAAAGCTACAATATGTTGTTTAAGCAAACCTATTTCGCGATCAGAACCAGATTTTGACTTCCGCTGCGGCAACACACTTGAAGCACTCTGAATGGCTAATTGAGTCATTGCTTCAATTAGATGTTGCTTGGCAATATCAAAATGTTGAAAAGCAAGCTTATAATCTGTGGATTTATCTTGATCCTTACAATCTTTGGATTTTTCCAAAATTGCTTGACCTTTAAGATAATCACTTTTGGCCTCCCTGATGCTATCTTTTGCATGTACAGTTTTTTTCGGAGATTTACCTTTTTCAGGAGAATTGGCATGATTGGCACCTGGAACCAAATGAGCGTCAGCACCAGAATCAAAGTTACCGCCCGCATCAGAACCAGAACTGATGCTGATCGTGTCTATATCATGAGAAGAACTTAAACCAATTCCGACATCACCCGCAGGAAAATCATCATTATTTTTTTCCGCAGAAGACGGCAAGGATAACGCTAAAGTAGATAAAAATTCTAAAGAAGGTGAAGGTACTGGTTTTAAACGACTAATGATGTGATCTAAATATTCAACTGTTTCTTTTAATCTATCATTATATTCCTGCTCTTTTTTTCGTAAGATTCCTAATGCCTGAATTTGTGCATTAAGGGAATCTTGCTTACTTTTAATATCATGCTCAATTTTTCCAATGATGGGAGATAAAGTATCGACAAATGTAGGCATCATTACAGGACCACCACCAATGCTAGACATCATTGCGTTAATTTTTTCCTGTAGTTTATCTGCATCACTTTTGATGTCATTTAGTTTTTTTTCTCTATTTTCTTTTTCCTTATATAATTTATCTAAGTCATCGTGCATCGTCTGAATAGATTGTTCGAGCGATTGTATTTCATGTTTAGTACTTGAACTTTGATCAATCAAGGTCTTAAGGCCATTACTAATTTCTGCAATTTTTTGTTGTATTTCCTCTGATGTAAACATGTTGAAGATCTCCAGTTAATTTTAAGTTAATTACCTGTCGCATAATAACAAATAATAAGAGAAATAACTAGCCCAAAAAAGTGTTAGTTAACTTTATAAGTTAGTAGAATCTAAGCTTTATCAATCAAAGGGATAACTTGTTTTTTGTTATTCATTTCAAATTGTATAAGTAATGCAGCGCTTAGAATAAGTAAAATACCCCACATTTGAGCTCGGCTCATTGCCTCATTTAAGACAATGGCACCAATGATAACTGTAGAAAATGGTTCTAAAACTGAAATAATGGCAGCCTTGGTGACATTAATGCTTTTTAAGCCCACCATTAATAAAAATAAGGGCATCACTGTCCCAATAATAACAAATCCAAAATATTGCATCCAAATATAGCTTGAATTAGGCACTGTAAAATGATTGCCTTGAAAGCAAATGCCTGTAAATAATAATAGATTTCCGATACATATCATGAGGCTTGATAACATGGGAGATAAATTTTTCGCAGTTTTCTTACT
>CAZCHZ010000317.1:0-1976 GCA_964498615.1 uncultured Legionellaceae bacterium
TATTGGATCGGGTAAAAGTAATCGGCGGCCTCAAATAATTAGAAGTTAGTAACTATTCTTCCGCTTCTGTCAGCACAAGGTTGGTGTTCGTAAAATCTTTGGAGAAGTGCATTTGGTGCTAGCGTAATTGCTGAAGCCAAAAATATTGTACCTACTGCAGCGATTACTCCTCTTGTTGTTTCCCTTCGGACTTTTGATTCGCTGAAGGTTGGATTTGTAGCAGGTGCTAAAGCATCTGAAGAAAGATTTACCGTTGATTCTACTTCTAGATGTTGAGGATATGGATGTGTTCCAATTGCTTCGTTCACAACTGGATTTTATGTTTTGCTTATTAAGTTGTCAAGTTGGAGATCTAAGTAGTAAGATTGTCTCTATGGATAAGAGGAAAAATTATGCAGGAATTTTCTCTGTATTTATTGTTCTTTCCATTCTTCTTTTAATATTCTTGAAAGGAAGTTAGTAATTCATCTTTGGTATTAATCACAATAGGACCATACCAGGCAATGGGCTCTTTGATGGGCTTGCCAGAAATAAGCAAAAAATGTACCGCTTCTTTATCGGAAGTCACGGTAATGCTGGTACCAGGACCATAAAGCACCAGTGTGCCATCACGGCAGACACAGGGAGGTGCCATGTCAAAATAGTTTATCCCTAAGGCCTCATGCGAAAAAGGAATATGCCTTGAATCGAAATAACCCGCACCATCAATTACATAAGCTAATACCGTATTTTCCATCTTCACGGGATGTGTGAATGATTTTCCGGCAGGAATTTCTACATGAAGATATTCAGGTTCTATCATAATATCTCTCACCGGCCCTTGGGTACCCTGTACTGTACCACAAATGATATGCACCCTAGCACCTTCTGGGGTTGATACAATGGGAATTTGCTTAGCTTTTACCTCACGGTATCTTGGCGTCATCATTTTAGATTTCGCAGGCAAATTTGCCCAAAGTTGAAAACCCATCATTTGCCCCTTACGATTTCCCTTAGGCATCTCTTGATGAATAATCCCACTTCCTGCTGTCATCCATTGCACATCACCTGCAGCGATACTCCCTTGATTTCCCATGCTGTCACCATGATCTACTTCACCATCAAGCACATAGGTAATGGTTTCGATCCCCCGATGCGGATGCCAAGGAAATCCTGCTCTATAATCTTTAGGGTTTTCTGAGCGAAAATCATCCAGCAATAAGAATGGATCCAGCAAAGGCACATCATGAAAACCAAAAGCACGTTTCAGATGAACGCCTGCCCCTTCAATCGTGGGTTGACTTTTCCAAACTTTCTTAATAGCGCATTGTATAGATGCTGGCATCCTGCCCCCTTGCTATCTTTTACTCATGAAACAAGACTTCATATTGGGTTCATTTATTCATTCTTCTGTTTAAAGAAAATGGTGGGTTCAACACCCATCATTTTTGTTAAGACAGGACCCTCGGTAATAAATTTGCTCCCCGCTCTAAATACGGCCACTGTTTTATTGTGTTTTTTGTTAAGCGCCTCTGCCAGCAGTTCCAGAAAATATTTATCCTGCACTTCATCCATCCTGGCAGAAAAAACTTGTAAATAAGCTGCATCTTTAGTATTTTTGGGCGCCACAAGTTTATCGTTTTTTACATTAGCCAGCGTAAATGGCATACCAGTTTTCGTATAAAACCAATGCTGCATCGTTTCAATTGCAAATTTCTTTCTTCCCTGTCTTAAATTTGGATTGCTATTTAAATGTGACATTAAATGCTCCGTCTGTTTTAATAAGTCCTGGGGACTGCGCATACGAGGGCCATAAAATTGATTAAGAATTTCAACCGCCTGAAAAAATCCCAGATCATCTGCTGTATAACCATATTGCGCAAGATGCGCAAGAAGTTCTTTGGTACTAGGATCTACCTTAGATTGATCCAAGATCACACTCGGTCTTTGCTGTCTAATAAGCTGCTGCATTTTCGAAACGGTTTCTTTATGATCAG
>CAZCHZ010000318.1:0-1964 GCA_964498615.1 uncultured Legionellaceae bacterium
AATAGCAGCATCAAGACTACGCGTTAAATCTGCTGACTTCTGCTTATATTCTTCGCGCCCATCAAAAGCATTTTTCACCCAAAAGAATCCACCGTTTAATCAAGCAAACAATAAACCATAGGCGATTAGCTTACTGGGGATCGGGATCATTCTCTCGCCTCGAATTAGCTGGTATTGAATTAGCTAAAAGCTTGTCTTTCTCTTGGCTTGATCGACTGGAGATTATCCAAAACCCTGCATAATCCTTCCAAACAATAACGACTGCGCCAAGAATAACGAGAAGCACATCTTTGTTATCAACAGGGACCGCGTTGTTAAAAAGCCGGTTGATCATCCACCACATAAGCGCAGTGAGCATTATCGTCATAAGCCCAGGTATAAACGAAAGGCTATGGCTTCTACGGTTTCTAAATAGAGTCATAACTTAACCCGGTTGTTGATCCATCCAAATGTAAACGCACGCAATTTCTTATTGGTCTCGGTTAGCTCAATGTAATGAGCGCCTTGCAAACAGTTTAATGCCTTCAGCAGAGAATCAATAGCAAGTTCTTTGCGTACTCTCATGAAGGCAGCCAAAGCGTTTATAGTGGCTTGCCCAATCTTCCCATCAGTATCAAGATCTTTGTACAGATTGCCATCAGTGTTAAACGAATTAAGCGCGCGCTGAAGAAATTTTGCGGCTACAGGCTGCCCCATATTCACTCCCGTATCGACAAGCTCTGTAGCGATCTGCGCAGACAGCAATAGAACCTTATCGAAACCAGGATCAACCACATATTCACCGTAGTAAATTGCGCGCGCGACAGAGATAGGCAAATCTTTGATTTCACCGAAATAACCATTTCTTCTTGCAGTCGACTCCGTGATGCCGTACATTGTCTTTTGTCCCGGATCGGAAGGGTGACCACTATATTTACCCTCCTTTTCCAAAACCTCTTCAATAATATCATTTATGGATTTAGTCATGCCGAAACCTTTAGATGCAACAGGAATGAAATTTGGGCGCCTTGAGGCGGTCAACAAAGATACAGTTTACTACTCAGAGGCAGGAAACCCAAGAACAAACTGGATTTGCAGGTGCGAGTGTGGGAAAACTGTTTCTGTCAACATATCAAAGCTCAGAAATGGCCATACAAAATCCTGCGGATGTCTTCAAAAGGAGAAAGCGTCAGAATCTACTTTTAAACATGGGTTCAACAAAGGGAAAGGAATGCGCAAAAAAGAGTACAACTCATGGGCAGGAATGAGAAATAGATGCAATAACAAGAAAAACGGAAAATATCCAATCTACGGGGCAAGAGGAATAAAAGTCTGCGAAAGATGGAATGACTTCAATAATTTTATTAATGACATGGGCATGGCCCCAACCAAAAATCACTCAATCGACAGAATAAATAATAATGGCGATTATGAGCCAGGAAATTGCAGGTGGGCAACAAAAATAGAGCAAAGCAATAATCAGAGATCGACAAATTTTTATGAAGCGGAAGGGGTAAGCATGCCAGCATCCCAATGGGCAGAGCATTTTGGAGTTTCGAGGTGGGTTATTGTAAATAGAATAAAAAGAGGCGCGTCATTTGAAAGCGTCCATGCTTATCTATCTGGTAAAGTTAGTTTATTGACTTCATAGAGCTACACCTATATCAAAGCTGAGCATTAAGCTGATCTCATCATTAAGTTTGGAAGGTTTGCTGCTGTGTAAGTTACTGCTCCGAAAGCAGCCGGAAGTGCTGCATAAGCAAAAGCTCTGCTTATTTGTATGGGTGCCGTTGTTCCTACTGCTGTAAGACCTATCACATCCATAGCTGGGATCGTTGCCGTACTACAATATATTGCGGGAGTAACATCTGACACGATGGCCAACGCATACATGCCAGGCTCAAGATATAAAGAAGGCGAAAAACCCACAACTTTTGTCCCGACAGTGCCAACACTTACTGCTCCTGCGTCAATAATTAACCTTA
>CAZCHZ010000319.1:0-1919 GCA_964498615.1 uncultured Legionellaceae bacterium
CTACTATTAAACGCTTATCGGGCGTCACATATTCTATAGCATAAGGCAAAGAGGCCAAATGTAATGTATTCTCTTTTTCCTCCGTCCAGGCTTGCTTTAAACTGAGATCAGGTTGATATGCTTTATTATCTTCCACACCTAATACAGAGGAAGTGAAAAAGCTTAAAGCTAGAATACAAATCAAGCGTTTATTCAAAAACATAGATGCTCCTTGCGAACAAAAATTGACCATGATGATAGTCGGGCAGGCCGTGCCTCATGACTTGAAAACATCTTCTACAGACTGCGCATTGACAAAATTCATCGCCCAGTGGGTAAGGAGACGAATCTCCGCACTTTGTATTTTTGTAATGTAGTCTTCAGGAATGACAACAAACCGCCTTTTAAGCAGTGCAAGTAATAGTTGGGCTTCCCCTTGTTGCACACCCCGTTGCATGCCCTGTTGCATGCCCTGTTGCATGCCCTGTTGCATGCCCTGTTTAAAACCATGTCTTTCGGCGGTAGTGGTGAGGTTCATATGGTACTCCTTCTCAAGCTGCTTAACTTCATATAGATATTGTATCTCAAATTTCTGGCTCAAGTTCAATAATACATCCAAAAATTGATACATATTTCTTATTTTTTCGCTTTCCCAGCCATATAAACGTAGGTGCCTCACAAGTTCTAATTTAGTTGTAAGCCTTCTTTTTTCATGAGGTTTGGTTTCTATGGCCAATAATTGAGCTAGCACGACCAGTGCAAAAGGATTATCGCTCTTTAAAAGCTCCTCCCTCCGTGTCTTGTAATCGGTAATTTTAACTAGGTCATACGTCCTAGAGACTTCTGATCCCCAGATCCTGCTTAGATATTGCTTTGGGCGCCATTGTTCATCATCATCTGCCAGCACTGCCATACTGGCTATATTTCGTTTATACCGGTCGAATATTCGATAAAAATAAATAAACATTCTTTCAGGAAATTGTTCATCTATATCATGTTGGACTTCTAAATGTAATAATAGCCATTGTTCTTGCCCATTTTTCAAATATACTTTGAAGAGCTTATCAACATATTTCTTACCTATTACTTCTTTTGGTCCAATCGCCATTAATTCCTGCTCGAGAAGTTCATAAGAACGCGTCCAATCAATTTCTTGATAAGCTTCTTGCCAGAAAAAAGCAACAAAGTCCTGCAAATAAAGTCTTAAAATTTCCTTCCATGCAAAATCATTCTCAGCACGCCTCGCTGTTTTTGCATCAGTTCCACAATCGACCATAGTAATCTCCAATCCTTGATAGTAAGAGATGGGCTACTATAGTGAGGCCATGAAATTAATGCAAGAGAATTTTAATAATAAAAAAAAGCCCACATTATGTGGGCTTTCTCTTCAAAAAACTTATTGTTTTTAAAATGGGATATCGTCATCAAAGGCTTCGTCGGCGCCTGCCATGGCAGGGACTTTTTGCGAAGCAGGCACTGATTGTGCCTGACTAAACTCATCATCAAAGGCAGTAGCGCCAGCACCACTTGGACCTTTACTGTCCAGAAATTGTAGTTCGTTTGCAATAATTTTCGTAGTGTACCGATCGGCGCCCGTCTTGTCTTGCCATTTCTCTGTACGCAGCGCGCCTTCGATATAGACTTTCGCACCTTTTTTCAAATATTGCGCTGCTAGCTCGGCTAAACGATTAAACAAGACAATGGTATGCCATTCTGTTCTTTCTTGTTTTTCACCCGTTTGCTTGTCTTTCCAACTTTCTGAAGTCGCCACACGAATATTGGTAACCGCCCCACCGCTTGGCATATAACGCGTTTCTGGATCGGCGCCTAAATTCCCGATAATGGTAACTTTATTAATTCCTCTTGCCATACTGTAAACCTCTCATATAAATCCATACCAACCAAACAGTGGCCAGTATAACGCAAAAAACAATGACTGC
>CAZCHZ010000320.1:0-1915 GCA_964498615.1 uncultured Legionellaceae bacterium
CGCTTATCTATCTTGGCGAATCATCGCTAAACCCTTGCGCATCTATTCGGAAGTGGCCAATGATTCTGTCACTATCCCTGCTTACCTCGATAACCGCTTTCGAGATACTTCAAAACGCATTCGTATGGTAGCCGCATGCTTCACGCTTATCTTCTTTGTCTTTTATATTGCCGCAAGCCTTTATGCTGGGGCGGTATTGTTGGGCATCACCTTTGGTTTAGCCTATACCCCAGCATTGTGGATTGGAGCTATCATTATCCTGCTTTATACCTCTATGGGGGGATTTCTTGGGGTAAGCTGGACAGATTTTTTTCAGGGTACATTAATGTTGATTTGTTTATTACTCGTGCCTATTTTTGCAACGCAAGCACAGGGAGGATGGCAACCGGGATTGGAAAAAGTCTTAAAACAATATCCACATTTTTTAGATGCTACCCAGGGACTTACTTTTGTGGGTATCCTCAGTTTATTTTCTTGGGGATTAGGCTACTTTGGTATGCCACATATTCTGGTTCGTTTTATGTCTGTGAAAACGGTGCGTGAAATTCCTTTGGCACGCAGAATTTGTATTAGCTGGATGGCCCTATCGATGGTGGGCGCTATTTTGGTGGGATTGGTAGGTGCCTTTCGTTTGTGTGATTGTCCTTTGGATAATCATGAAACGGTATTTATGGTGCTTGCAGAACAAGTGTTTGCGCCTTGGATTATGGGCATTATTTTAGCCGCCATCTTATCTTCTAGCATGTGCGCTGCAGATTCACAAATGTTAGCTGCATCTAGCGCTTTAACAGAAGATTTATATCGTGCCCTATTTCGACGTAATGCATCACAAAAAGAATTAGTGTGGATGGGACGTGTTTTTGTTGCCTTGATTGCGATGGTGGCTATTTATATTGCACGCAATCCTAGCCAAAGTATTATGAAACTTGTGGCCTTTGCTTGGGCAGGCTTAGGCGCAACTTTTGGCGCAGTGGTTGTGCTATCCCTCTTTTGGAAACGCACAACGCGTAAGGGTATTATTGCGGGGATGTTGGCAGGAGGCTTAACCGTTATTCTCTGGGAGGCATTTGGCTTAGATAAAGTTTTTTATGCCCTATTGCCGGGAACCATTGCTTCTTATCTTGCCGTTTGGCTATTTAGTGTATTAGATAAGGCGCCGCATGACAGTATTCTTGAAGAATTTGCTTCTGTGCGTCGTTTGGTGAGTGCGGACGCAACCGAATTGAAAATACATAGGTTACCAGAATGAATGAATTAATTCATAAGATACGTCAAGCGTATCGTATGGATGAAACCGCAAGTCTTAAATATTTATTACCGATGGCAACTCTGCCCAAGGCTTCTCTTGTACGTATTGAAAGCGAGGCAGGCCAACTTGTCGAAGCGGTGAGAGCTAACCGCCTGCGTAAGAGTGGATTAGATGCTTTTTTAACAACCTATGATTTATCCAGCGAAGAAGGCATTGCGTTGATGTGCTTGGCGGAAAGCTTATTGCGTGTGCCTGATGCGCATACTATTGATCATTTAATTAAAGATAAAATGCTTGCTAAAAATTGGGAGCAGCATTTGGGTAAAAGTGCTTCTTGGTTTGTGAATGCAGGCACTTGGGGGCTTTTATTAACGGGCAAAGTTTTAGATAATTCTGCCCTAGAACCTAAAACCTTAAAAGCGAACTTGAAAAATTTTCTGACACGCATGGGCGAACCCATTATTCGTGCAGCCCTGCTACAGGGCATGAAAATTTTGGGTCAACAATTTGTGATGGCAGAAACCATTATTGATGCGCTTAAACGTGCTGAAAAATACGAGGCACGTGGCTATTGTTACTCTTATGATATGTTAGGCGAAGCTGCAAAAACAGAGGCCGATGCCTTACATTATTTTGAGGCCTATAAAATGGCGATAGAAGCTGTGG
>CAZCHZ010000321.1:0-1911 GCA_964498615.1 uncultured Legionellaceae bacterium
AAATGATCATATCTTTATCTTGCATGCCATGATACTTGCCAATAATACAAGGTTTTACAAATTCATCTGTTTCGTCCAGAAGATAAGCTGCTTCCAACCCTTCAAGCGCGGTTTTCGCATGATATGCTGCTTTTCCAGCAACGATACATTCATAGGCTTTTTCTGTGCGCTCCCAACGCTTATCTCTATCCATTGCGTAATAACGTCCAGCAATCGTCGCTATAAAAGCTTGCGGGTAGATTTTGCATAAGTCTTCTAATTTTTCAATAGAGGTTTTGGCGCTCTTGGGAGGGGTATCGCGTCCATCTAAAAATGCATGAACAGCAATTTTTTTAACACCTTTTTCAGCGGCTAATTTTATCAAGGCGAAAATGTGATCTTCATGACTATGCACGCCACCCGGGGATAATAGCCCTAAAATATGTAAAGTATGGTTTGTTTTGGCCAGTGCCTCGCAACTTTCAACAAACCTTGGATTTTTAAAAAAATCCCCTGTCGCGATTGTCTTGTCAATGCGCGTTAAATCTTGATCAATCACGCGTCCCGCGCCCATGGTGAGATGTCCTACTTCGGAATTACCCATTTGGCCTTTGGGTAGACCGACATCGGGTCCCGAGGCGCATAACAGCGTGTGAGGACAATGTTCCCAAAGATAATCTAAGGTAGGGGTTTTTGCAGCAAGGCAGGCATTCCCATCTTTAGATTGACGGTACCCAAAACCATCGAGAATGATTAACATCAGTGTTCGGTGTTGCATTTGGGAAGTATACTTCAATCTAGATAAGGAAATCTTGGTCGCTTGTATTACAAAAATTCCCTCGGCTGCCTCATATCAGAAAATCCCCCCGGCTTGCTCACTATGTTCGCAATACCGACCCCCTTTTTCAAAGTGGGTAGGTCAATTTTCCATGACATCGCTTAGTTACTTTTCCTTTTCCCGTTCACAGGAGAAGGTGCCCCGTAGGGGCGGATGAGGGTAGGTTAAATTTGAAAATACCCAAAATGGGTATTATAATACCCAAAATAGGTATGATATGTTTATATTTAGTTGATAACCTAATTTAAAGTCATTAAGTCACTAATGGATCCCAGGAATAGAAAATGACATGACAATTTATTTAATTGAACCAATTTCTAATATTTACCCAGCACTAAATGTGATGGAAGAGAGCGAAGAAGCAGCCAGAATCGCGGCATCAGCTTGGTTAAACGCGCGTAAAGCGATTGATAGTAAAAATAAAGGTTCGCTTGTCATGATGGACGATTGTTATTTAAATCCTAAGAGTTCCTCATGTAAGCAAGTCCACCCCCAAATAATTCGCAGGTATGATAGCGGTGATATTGAATTAAAGTTCCGTGGACGTCGAATTTTTTTATCTAAAGGTAAAGCTGAGGAACACGATGGTGCTGATGTTGAATCGGAAATTCACGGAAAGGGAATTTCGCTATCTGCAGCTAACAAAGCTGAGAGATTCGATACCGAAATCGAACAAGAGCTGAGCTTTCAAAACGTTCTTTTTAGTAAAACTCAACAGCGTTTACTCGGTTTATTATATTGTCAACCTGATACTGAATTTTATACCAATGAAATTATTCGTTTGACTAATATTGGTACAGGTGCTGTACAACGAGAGCTTGAAAAGTTAACTCATGCTGGCATTGTGACGATGAAAAAAATTGGTAACCAAAAACGTTACCAAGCGAATCAACAAGCCCCTTTATTCTCAGAGTTGCGCAGTATTGTATTGAAAACATTTGGTTTAGCAGATGTCTTGAGGCTAGCCTTGGCGCCAGTTGCAACACAGATACGGATTGCTTTCATTTATGGTTCGGTTCCTAGACATGAAGATACTGCTAAAAGTGATATTGACTTAATGTTAATATGTGATAACTTAACGTACGCGGATGTAT
>CAZCHZ010000322.1:0-1898 GCA_964498615.1 uncultured Legionellaceae bacterium
CGGCATTACAAATTGCCACTACTTCAGGTAAGCCGATTGCGTCTTTTCAGATCGATCCTTCACCTCTTTTAGCCCCGGCAAATTTTGTTAAGGGTGGATGGGAAAACAGAGACAATTCGCGCATATTTTTTACAGATAGTAGCCAAGCGGTAAGGCATTCATTTAACATGTCAGCAAACTTCACTAACTCAACAAGTTCAACAGCCTCATTCACAATGTTTACGCAGAATGTTCCCAATAATATATTGATGGAATTTGAATTCACAATTGAGGCCGTGGATGTTTCTGGAAATACGGCCTTCATTCGGAGAATGGTGAGGCTTCAAAATAATGCTGGGACTGTAACGATTAAAGGCGGCGGATTAAAAGCATCATGGACGGATGACATTGATGCAGGATTAGGAACCCCGACCATAAGCACTTCCATTTCAGGAACGCTCGTGTCATTTAGTTTAAGCCCTGGAAATAGTAATATTACTACATGGTACACTATTAAAGATATTCCTAGGCAGAACGCCTTTTAATTACCGTGATTGGATATAAATTATTATTTTGAGGTCTAAAATATTTTTATGAACGAAACAGTTTATCAGGATTTGATAGCGAAAATTGACGAGCTTCGTCAATCGATAATTGATGCATATATCAAAGGCTGCAACCAGGATGAAGATCCTCTAAAAAATCCTATCGATGTGCCAAAACAATTGAGTGAGCAATCAGGTGATGATCTCGTAGGAGGTCGACCAAATGACAGGCACTAATCCGCGCATAATTAACTTTTTGATTGCCGCTATGATCATCGTATCTATAGCGGCATTTCAGCTTTGGCCATATTTTGACTGCTTCTATAAAGGCATTGCTGTAACCTTTCTAATTTCCGGCGTCCTGCTTTTATATTGCTTCCGAAATCTCATATCTGTGGTTTGGTTTTTGCTTGCTTTAAACAATGCAGCCGATGAGTTTTTCTTCGATCCAAAAACTTTTGGGTTGAATGAGAAAATATTTTGTTTATTTTTGATACTATACATAATCTTTAGCCTTATCAATAATGGACGAAAAAAGCGTACTGCATGAAATAACAGTTTTTTTATCAAAAGCAGGGGCTTCTATCCTTGCAATAATTGTAGGCGTTATGGCTAGATTGTCGCATGATATTTTGATGAAAAAGAAATATTCTTTTTTAGAAATACTGGCAATAATGGGTATCAGTATTGCTGGGGGAATTTTAGCCGGTTTTCTTTGTTCAGCGTTAAGTATAACCGGCCCTACTGCTTATTCAATCATTGTACTTTGCTCAAAATGTGCGGAATTAATTTTTAAGTATCTTCATGAAAACTTTGATCGTTTATTCAGCCCGGTCATTGACTTTTTATTAAACCGTAAAAAATGAATATACCAGATTATCTTATTTTCATGGGCCTATATATCATGGGCCAATTCCTGCATTTATGCTTTATTGATATCCCTAAAGCAAAGAAATCTGCAAAAATTGCCAATGTGCAGTTTAAGCTGAAAGATTACATTTCAGAAGATGCCAACCTATGGTTAGGGAATATTGTTCTAGGCCTTGTATTTCTTATCATCTTTGATGAATTAAAATTGCTCAATAAGTTCGTTAACGGCTATGAGAAAGTATTCTGGGCTGCTTTTGGTGCACTTGGCTCTTTTGCTATACAGACCCGATTCAGCAGGTTTCAGGGTAAGATCGAGCACGTCATAGACGAGAAAACAAATATAGCAGATAGCAAGGAAAGCCCTGAGCATATTAAACCTGAACCACCTTTAAAAAATGAAACAGAATGAAGTTGATAGCCTTGATAGTATACTCAGCAGTATTATGCTTGTGGGTTTGTGCGATGGCCTGCAATCCTCAAAAGAAAATTGATCATAAGAATTTT
>CAZCHZ010000323.1:0-1892 GCA_964498615.1 uncultured Legionellaceae bacterium
TGGAAGGTTTGGTAAGCTTAGAAATTTTGAAAGGTAAAGTAGAAAATATCATCGAACAAAAAACCTATCGTCGGTTTTATATGCACAGTGCAAGTCATTGGTTGGGATTAGATGCGCATGATGTGGGAGAATATAAAATTGATGGAAAATCGCGTCCTTTAGCACCTGGCATGGTATTAACAGTAGAGCCTGGGTTGTATATCTCGGAAAATCAACCAGATATCGATAAGCGTTGGTGGGGCATTGGGCTTCGCATTGAAGATGATGTTTTGGTGACAGAAAACGGATATGAAGTATTAAGCAATGCGCCAAAAACGATTGAAGAGATTGAGAACATCATGCAAGCATCTAAGAAGGTCTAATCATTTTGAATTACGATATTATTATTGTCGGGGGCGGTTTAGTTGGCGCCAGTTTTATAGCCAAAATATTGCAGAGCAATCTTGATTTAAAACTTGCCTTAATCGACAACACAGCCCCAAAAACTGCGCTCGATATGGATTTTAATTCAAGAGCAATCGCTTTATCTCATGGCAGTGTTGTGTGTTTGCAATCTTTAGGTGTTTTTACTGCTCTCGCATCATATGTTGAAAATATCAAAGAAGTGCATGTTTCTGCGAAAGGGCATTTTGGTTCGAGTCGTATCACCGCGGCTGATGCAGGATTAGATGCTCTGGGTGCCGTAGTTAATGCAGATGTTTTAAATCATGTCTTGAATAAACATATCGAAAATAAACTGACAATCTTTCGGCCAGTCAATATTGTAAAAATGACACAACATGAAAAAGGTTGGGCATTACATTTAAGTTCTGGAGAAATGATTAATACAAAACTTTTGGTGGCAGCTGACGGCACACAGTCTTTTGTTCGTCAAACTTTAGGGATAGAGACAAAATGTCATGATTATCATCAATCTGCTATTACAGTCAACATCGAATTAGCGCAATCTCACCAAAATGTTGCCTATGAACGTTTTACACCAGATGGCGCTATTGCCATGCTTCCTTTTGGTGAACATCGTGTAAAATGTGTTTGGGTTATGTCCGATCTTTCAGTCGATGTACTGTTGCAAAAAGATGATGCTGAATTTATAAAAGAAATACAAAATGTATTTGGTTTTCGTTTGGGGCGTTTGCAAAGCTTAGGAAAACGCATAACTTACCCGCTAAAAAGCCTGCAGGCGCATGCTTTATACGCGCATCGTTGTGTATTGCTGGGCAATGCCGCCAATACTTTTCATCCAATTGCAGCCCAGGGTTTTAATTTAGGATTAAGAGATGCCGTTGTTTTAAGTAAACTGCTTATAGAAAGTTATGCGAAAGGCGAAGATTTAGGTGAAAATACAATTTTAAAAAAATATTCTGATGCAAGACATATTGATCATCAACGTACAAAATACTTTACTGATAATCTTGCAGAGAGTCCAATTTCACCGTCTTTAGGGGTCTTGGCCTGTGAATTTCTACCTTTTACCAAAAAATGGGTGATGAATCAAGGCTTGGGAAGTCAAACTGTCATTATTAAGTAGTGGATCTGTGTTATTTCTTTTTTATTTTGTCTGATGGTTGTTGCGTTTGCATTGAAGGCGCTGTCTTTATAGAAGCTTTTAGTTCAGATTGGACCGCAGTTTTGTTGCCGCCACTTAACATTAGGGGTGCTGACGGTTCAGGTTGAGCCTGGGTATTGCTCTTGACAAGTTGATAGATTTTCTGTTGCTGTAATAGTTGTGAATGTGGGGAAGGGATGCTTCCCATCTTTTCAGCACACAGAAAATGTAGCTTATTGGAAGACAGTAATCCTAAATGATAGGTATGTTGCATGAAACGTGAGGTATCATCAAAGGATAATGCGCCTTTCTCGGCAATCAGAAATCTAATAGATAAGAGGAGATG
>CAZCHZ010000324.1:0-1871 GCA_964498615.1 uncultured Legionellaceae bacterium
GCCCATAGCTCAGTTGGTTAGAGCAGGGGACTCATAATCCCTTGGTCCTAGGTTCGAGTCCTAGTGGGCCCACTAATTACAGTTTTACCTATAGAGGAGAGAAAAAAATGCTAATAAAAACCAAGAGGCTACTAATAACGCAACTAACGCAACAAGAACCACTGCTATTCGATGATTCATTAACAGCAGATCTTAAACGGGTGTTGCGAGAAGGATGGGAACAACATCAAGCAAGGCTTCGTGCAGCAGCCTCTGCAGAACCACAGGGTCCGCTGATGCAGTTTATTCAACGTGTGAATCCCGCATTTCTTGATGAAGATTATAGCGATTTGCCTGAGTTAGAGGATACTTCTAATGTTGTTTCGCGAACAATGCCATAAAGTCGTCACTTTTAGCTAGAGGAGAAAGCGTCATGGAAAAAATTGAAAAAACTTGGTGTCAAATAGAACGTGAACGTCAAAGAGAAAAAAAGAAGATGTGAAGCAATGACGATCTTTAAGCGTTTGAACTTTAAGACTTTTTAACTTAAAGTGATGGGTAATCAGGACTTGATTCCTTTCACCTAATTTAATACACTCTAAAATTACTAAAATTTAAAATAAGGGGATGAATATGTTAACTGACTCAGATGTGAAAAAAATGCAAGAAAAAGAACTAACCGCTAGATTGATCCCAGGAAAGACAGTAAAACAAATTGCTTCTTTATCAGCTCCAACCCGAAAATGCTTGCAATCTAGTCATGTTATGGCTTTGCAAGGAGCAATGTCATTAGTTGGCGGACTAATACATAAGAATAAGATTTTTACAACACAAGATTCTATCGATACTATTAAGGTATCCCATCCTCTATTATTTGCTATTTATGAGTCGAATTACGCTGCTGCAAAGGAAATTTTAGATTGTGGTCCAGATATGGATTTGGCAACGATAGAAAACGATATACAAGATAGCAACAAAGAAAAAAGTAAAGCAGTTTGGGTTAACGGTGAGAATGCACTAGATTTAGCTATTCGCATGCTTAGATGGACGCGTAAACAACGTATTCAGCTAATCGAGCCGCTCTTAGAATCAATAAGGGAAAAAGAACAGGCTACGTGGAAGGCAACCGATTGGAGAAGACAACCTGATTGTCGACCGAAAACTTGTCGTGGTCCTGTTTGTAAAGAACCTGGAGGGGATCCCGGTCATTCTAAAGATGCTTGCAAGTTTGAGAGAAAAGTTTGGGCAATAAAGAAACAAATTATAGCATTTAAAAAACAAGAAGAAGAACATGTTAAACTCATTATGACATTACTCCTTTCCCAAAGCTCAAACCTTCTCACTGGTGCATTAGAATTTGATGTCAAAGAATTTGAAGAATTGTTTGAACAAATAAAAAAATTACATAAGATATGTCAAGACGAAGAAATGGCTAAAATCCACAAGCTAGCAGAGGTTTGGGTTTGGAATACAATAGGTAATTTTTGTACCTTGGATTTTTTTGCATTCAAGGAAGAAATTGAAACAGATATGTATTCACAAAAAACCATGTCCACCATTCTGAATAAAAGTTTTGACCATCGATTGGTTGATTTACTATGTTCAGATCAGAGCTTCATTGATCGAAAATTTACCACGCCTACTTACTCGACATCTGCATTTTGTGTGTTTATAGATTATTTCGATATTAATACTTTCCTTAAATATATGCTTAAATTAGCAGCCACGCCTAGAGAAGAAGCTACACATGTCGTGGTGCGGGATATGGGTCCATATACATCCCCACTTATCTTATCCCAAGAATATGGGAGCTTTAGAGGTGTTAATGATGATGCTTCTCTATCGACCCCTCGTAACCAAGGTGTCAAATATTAGATATTAAAAACATTATA
>CAZCHZ010000325.1:0-1855 GCA_964498615.1 uncultured Legionellaceae bacterium
AGAAAAATTGGACTGAGATAAAGGCGGACAGAAGTTAACCCAACCCAATCGACCATTTAAAGTAGGTGTAGTGGAATTTCCATTTGTTGGGTCTCCATCATACCATCTTAAGCAGTCTTTAGTAGTATCTGAGCGATTGGTTAAGTATTGAACAATACCTCCGCTTGCCCAAACACCCCCTATAGTTGCATTGGGAAATTCGACTGTTATCTGATTGGCTGCAGGAACTACTGTGACATAACCTGTTTGAAAGTTGATCCCAGTCATCCCTACAATTTCATTAACGAAGACAAAATCCCCTACGACCAGGCCATGATTTGTTGTCGTAGTGATAGTAATAATTGCTGGAGGGCCCCCAGCGCCTATAGCTACAGCAGTTATGGTATTGAACTGCATCCCAATATTTGTCGTCGTAAATGGCTCTGTAATACCATTTGTAGCCCACAAAGCTCCTTGATGATTTACTGTCCAAAATTGCTGATAATCTTGTCCATTCCACGACGTTGGAGTTACATTGGTTTTTTGTGTATAGCCCACATAAGTAGCTGTGGGAGGATTTTTATAAAAGCTGACATCGTAAATATTGTAAGGAAACGCTGTTGTGATATTGTAAGAATATTTCGTATCGAATCCTAAAGTCCCAGGAAATTGAGCAGAAAGAGCATCAAAATCTTCAAGCCCCATGACTGGAAGATCAGGATAATAGTTAAAACTAACGGCGTTTATCAGATCAGCACCACCTGCAGATATTGTTATCGCTCCAGTTGCATAATTTATTGTTCCTGTTCCTCCGGGCACACCCGTCAAAATACCTAGAGAGTTATCTGTATAGGTATTTCCAGCCGTAGAATCTGTCAAAGTAACAGAGCCGGGAACGATATTTCCGTTTGTCTGAAGACCAAAAGCAGTCAGGATATTGCCTGCGCCAGCCACAAGATTAAAAGATGTTACTGAACCATATGAAGAATTAGCTGAATTGAAAAATCTTTTTAGACGATTTAAGAGTGAGGTTCCCCTCTTTCGCTTGACCCTTCCTCTCCACTGATAGGCATTAATAAGAACAGGAAACGAGTCATTATCGATATTAAAAGGCCTGACATCATTTCTAAGACCTCGGTTTAATGGGCCAACAACAATTTTTTCGCCCATCCTTCCTCACAACTGCAAAATTAAGATGGTAAATTGATCAGGATCAAGTGGAGTTCCATTGGTAAAATTTCTAAATGCCACTGTTAAGGAAACATTAGAGTTTATTTGGTAAATCCCACCCCTACCTGGATTTAGACTATTAATTCCCGTGCCTATTAAGACTGAATAAGAAGTTCCTGTGAGAATATTTGCAGGTATATCGAAATTATAGAGCCCAGCAGATGGATGAGGATTGACTGTCGCAGGGCCGATATTATACCCATTCAATAATGTCCCGCCTCCGTCAAAACAGCCAAAAGCCTTAACCATACTTACTGGTAAAGTCCCATTTTGGTTTCGATAGAACATTTCAGAAACAGTTGAGGCGCTTATTGTATTAGTGGCCGATGCTAACGTTATGTTATTCGAATAAAGAACCGATTGAGGATCGGTTTGGGCACCAGGGACGTTTTTATTGTTAAAGGTTACCTGTTTGTGTTGACCACCATTAGCTGTATTGAAACTCACATGGTCTACTGCTAATATGCCATCTGTCGATTGATTATTAGTCAGCATGTCGGGCTGATCAACCGACGGATTATTGTTAGCAGCAGGTATGCTAGAATTGAAATTAAAAGTCATAGATTTACCCCGCCAGCATAGTTATTATTGACACCCACACCCAGGCCTGCGCTATATATGGTTTCTGTTCGGCTAGCAGTCCATT
>CAZCHZ010000326.1:0-1845 GCA_964498615.1 uncultured Legionellaceae bacterium
AGCCAAGTTCGATGTTGCTCGTATGTAACTATTTTTCATAATTAATTCTCTCCTTCAGCAATTTAATGGCTATATCACGCTCTCGTATGCGCCCAGAACGAATAGCATCAATTAATACAAGCAGTTCATAAAAAAGTTGGTCAGGATATTTCGTAAGTGAATAAGGAACCGAACGATAAAGAGGTTCTAAAGCTACACCTCGCTTGTCACCCTCCGCGAATGGCCATACTGGAATAGGATCATTTCCTATTAAAATATGTTTTGCAAAAATAGGTGCAGCATAACTAGTAGCAATACCCCGGGTGTAAGCACCCAATTGGACGGGGATAAAATATTTTACACCCGAAATTAGACACTCTTCACAAGCTGCGTTTATTGGCAAAAGAACTACATTTTTTCGGTTAGCATTATCTCCCCTAAGTACTGGCCCTAACAATCCCGACAAATGCAATCGTTTAATCCCCGCATTCACTTCAGACACACTCATACATAAATATGCCGCTAATTTATTTTGCGACAATACTACATCAGACTCCCCTTTTAAGGAAGTCATCGTTGAAAATATTTTTAAAAGGATCACTATATCTTGAGGTTTTAACATAATTACTCCTTGGCTATGGGTAGGATAGCACAACCATTCGCAATTCGCGAATCGCGAATTACGCTGAGATGAGTATTTTGGGCAGCAAATTTGTTTTTAACTTATTGATTTATATTGATTTTTAAATAAAATTATCAAGAATGTGGGGATTGTTTTTGAGCTTAAAAACTCATAATTTTCTTTTTTTCTTTATATAGGTCGTCTTAGCTCATATCATTTACTTTGCTTCATAAGCCAAAATATCCCCAGGGGCGCAATTTAAATGCTTACATAAAGCTTCCAATGTGGATAGTCGTATGGCCTTAGCTTTACCCGTTTTTAAGATAGATAAATTTTGCTCATTAATGCCAATGAGCTTTGAAAGCTCATTGGATTTCATTTTGCGCTTTGCCAGCATAACATCAATGTTGATAATGATACCCATGGTATTCTCCTAAACAGTTAACGCGCGTTCTTCTTCTAATTTTCTACCCTCTTCCATCACCCAGGAAATGATGATGACGATGCCTGCAAACACTAAATAAGACATGTCAGCACCACTAAACCCCATTGCTGCGACATGCTCTCCTGTGGGTTTATCCCAGGTTAAAATGATTGTGAGAATTGGTTGAATTAAGATTGAGGTAATAGTTTGTGATAGTAATGCAATGCCAAGTTTTCGAATATAGGCAACGTTTGCATGAGAAAATATAATATTCTTTGCGTATAATTGAAAAAGTTTAGCAAGATAGAAAAAACTTAACATTACGATCACGGTCGGGATCATATCTACTAAGCAAGCATAGATACGTAAATCCAAGGGGATTGAATGAAGTTCCATATCGATGGGCATGCGTGAAATGGCAAAATAACCCACTGGCAGAGAGATAGCGCCAAGCCAGACGGTGATGATGAATAATGGATATAAAATAAACAAACATTTAAATAATAAGCTAAATGTCTGGCTTCTTTTGTTAATTTTCTGCATTACAATATCTTCCTCGTGGATAATTAACTAAGTAACAATTAAGTGAAGATTAAATGTAGTTTTATTGTTTGTCAATAATAATTTATCGATTAATAAATATTTTTTTGACCGGATATAAATGTGTTATTAAATTAGCTTGTTTTGAATGGCTGCATAAAGTGGCATATAACAACATGCTGATCATTAGGAAAATCCCTAAATGCTTCTGTACCCTGTCATCCTCGCGACATGCTCGGGCAAAGCCCGAGAACGCGGGGATCCAGCATGAGTTTTGGGA
>CAZCHZ010000327.1:0-481 GCA_964498615.1 uncultured Legionellaceae bacterium
CAACCAGCCTATAAACGTTGATCCACCCCTCGTTACTCAAGCCCAAATCACATTCAATGACAATTTTATAGAAAGAATCCCGGTAACAAGCGTAGATTCGGCCGTATTTATCACAGCACAGGCCGATGACGGATCTAATATCACCGTAGCCGATAGTGGCCAGTTCCTAGCCGGCGGATCTAACCTAGGACTTCTAATGGTGCCAGGCAATGCACCTAATGGTAATACTCCTTTGCAACCTTATTTACTTTCCTTTGCGATAACAGGTATTACCCAAGCAACTCAAGCCGTATTGACTGCAACAACTACCTTCTTGCCTGGTGAGAGCATTCTGATAACAGGTGTAAATGGCATGACTGAAATAAACGATAGGATGTTTACCGTCGTTTCAGTTACAGCAACCACGGTTACGATCGATGTAGATTCTACAGGGTTTACGCAATACATAGCACGCGGTACAGCGTAAAGCAAAAGGAACATT
>CAZCHZ010000327.1:491-1839 GCA_964498615.1 uncultured Legionellaceae bacterium
ACCTAACTCCCGCAGCATTCCTAGACACAGAAGGCGCTATCCCATTTGGCTATATGTCTGAATACATAGCTCGCGGAGCCGCTAGAAAGATCCTTGCAGATACAGGGGATATGGAACAATTTCAGTTCTACGAGCCTTTATTTAAAGAGCAAGAAACGCTTGTATGGAAACGAAGTCAAAGACAATTCACTGCAACCCGTACAGAGACGATATATAGTCAAGGCCCAGCATATGGGAACTTTAACAATGGATATAGAGGATATTAGATATGACAAATGTTAGTTACAATAACAACATCCCGGATGCCCCTAATAACCCATCTACAGACCAACCTAAGATGAAGGTTAACACAAATGCGATTGATCAGATTTTGAATATTGACCATGTGAGTTTTAATACGATTAATGGCGGATATCATAAAGTAATCCATTTAGTTAAACAAATCACTGTACCTCCGCAAGTTTCTGGATTTGGTCAACTATATGTTGCCGATTATGATGCTTTGGGCACAATTACAGCCGATCAACAGTTATTTTATAAATCTGGAAACACAGTAGTAGGGAATCCCGGAGCGCAATTAACAGGAAGTTTTGCCGGTGCTGATGGTTATGCCTGGATGGGGGGAATGTTAGTACAATGGGGACATGTTACTTTTGGTGCACCTGCTGCTAATCATAAAACTGCTACGATTACTTTTGCCTCCCGTGCAGGAAATATGATTAAGTTCCCAAGCGCTTGTTTTGTGGTAATACCTGGACTTGAAGTTAGTGCTACTGGCAATCTTATTGCTGATAATACGATAGCAATAAGAGATTTTTCAACTACTCAATTTAGATACGTTTATAATGGTGGCGGTACAGGATCGTCAGCATATCCAGGTTTTTGGTGGGTAGCAATAGGTAATTAATGACAAAATTAGTTGTAGGGCCTATTAAAAAAGGTCTAAAGACAATCGTAACTCCTTTCAATATTGATAATGATTCATTTCCTACGCTCATTAATGCTTATCAACATAGATTGAAGATCAAAAGAAAGCGTGGAACATCCCTTCTAGGTCGTTTAAGAAGGTTTTTTGATTCTACAGTAACATCATATTCAAGTGTCGCATCAATAAATCTTGTCGCTGGATCAGCAAATATTTTGACGGGTTTTGGACTACAGACCAATGGAAACTTAGTTCCTGGAACTATCGTTATCACTGATATAACAAGCGGAAATGTTTATACTGATCCTGCTTTGGATGGGATTCTGGTTGGCGCGCCTGCTGGTTCCGGGACCGTGAACTACGCTTCTGGTGTGATCACTATTGCCGGAGGCGCAGCAGATCTTATTAGCGTTTCGTTTTTAT
>CAZCHZ010000328.1:0-1839 GCA_964498615.1 uncultured Legionellaceae bacterium
TGCTTGAAGGAGAGAAGGGTATTGTTTCAACTGGTGACAATCCCCCTGATTGTAGTGGATTCATTAATGGACGTGCTGTGAAATTGAAAAGAGCTGTTACGCATAAAATTAAAATTTCCACTGCGCAACGAATTTTGCTTGTTCAAATCAGTCCTGATCCGGGTACAAGCGGGCCTGCGCTTTTAGCGGCTTTTCATTGTCGTGCATCGGGTGAGCATGATGAACAGTTATTAGAAAAATATGAGATGGCACTGACGTTATCAGCTAAAGCATTGCCTCAACCAGTACCTGCACAAACTGCTCAAGGGTCACCAAAACTAAAAGCAAGAGTTCCAGGGACGTTGTATGTTCCTGCTCAAGGTCACTTGAATGGTAAAGGTCAAAATGAGAAAGAAGGAGATGTCCCATCGGGCGCTCCGATCCCACCACATTGATATCATTTGGAAGTGGAATAACAAAATATTATGGTACAATCATAATAATTTAATAAAGTGGATTGCTTAGTCTAAACGCTACCCTGCCTGGCAATAACGGCTCTGCAGATTATTGTCTCGCCGTCATTGCGAGCCACGCGTATTTTGCGTGGCGTGGCAATCCATCTAGACTTTATAAAGACACTGGATCCCGACTATCGGGATGACAACGGATGGCGTCATTGCTGTAAGGGTTACGCATTTCGTTGATGAATTTCTGCTTGCTCAGGGGTCTTTCCATCAAGTCCCTGATGTGGCCTTAGCTTGTTATAGTACAATACGTAGGCAAATAATTCTTCTTTAAAATTCTCAATTGACTCAAAATAAGTTCCCTCTATTAAGTCTTCATTGAGTGATCGCCAGAATCGCTCTACCTTGCCATTTGTTTGGGGTCGATAAGGGGTTATGTACCTATGTTTAATTCCTAACTCAATCAACATCCGTTCAAAAGGATGATGTATTTTTTTCTGTGAGTCTCGCATACCAAACTCAGGGCCGTTATCGGTTAATGCTTCGGCAAATTTTACGCCGAACTTTTCAGTCAAATGATTGAAACATTTTAGCGCACCAAACATCACACTAATTGACTTGATATCTTCTATTAATTCTACCCAGGCTACTCTAGTACAACTATCAATTACACAGACTAAAAAGTAACGCTTCTTATCGTTAGCTATCATGTCTTTTGAAAGATGATAACAATCAATATGAGCTAATTCTCCGGCCTTTTCTTTAATTATTCTACGTTTCTCTTCGATCATTTTTGTTGATAACCTATTTTTGTTGTATCGTTTTAAAATCTTATATATCCCACTCGGTGATGGGGTTTTGTCTTTCAATAGGGGTAATAAGATCGAATTAATCTCAAACTTATTACATCCTTTTTTTCGCTCGTTCAGCACAAGTTCTTCTATTTCCTCTGGGGTGCGCCGTGTTTTAAATTTCGGACCCCTCTTTCCGGGTAACAGAAGGTCTGGATGACCACCTTGTTTATAACGAGCATAATACTTTAAAAATGTTTGTGGACAAGTATTGTGTGAACGATAGAAATCTTTAACTAATTTAAAGGTAGGGTGTTTCTTAGCTTTGACTAATTCGTACTCATTAATTAAAAATTGATAAGTTTGGATATAATTATTTTTCAGAGTTTCATCTTTGTTATTATTTCGCATTGATATATTCCTTAATGAAGTGATATTTTATACACTTCATCAACGAATTATGTAACCTTTACAATTGCGAGCCCAGCGTTTTTTGCTGGGCGTGGCAATCCATCTAGACGTTTTAAAGTAGATTGCTTAGTCTAAACGCTACGCAGCCTCGCAATGCCAGGACTGCAGCAATAAAACAAAAATTGAAAGATCAA
>CAZCHZ010000329.1:0-1828 GCA_964498615.1 uncultured Legionellaceae bacterium
AAATCAATTACAGCACAAAGTTGACCATCTTTAACAAGCAAATTGCTAGTATCGATATCGCCATGAATCCAAACGGGATCCTTTTGCCATGATGTTGTAAGCGCTGATTCCCAAATCTCGGTAGCTAGGCGAACATCAATTTTGCCTGAAAGCTTTACTAAGGCTTCTCTCGTTTCTGTATCGTATACGCTTAGAGGGCCTCCACGATAAAAACTATGCTCACCAGCAACAGGGCCACCCTTGGAATTGATACCCTGTAAGGCAATCAGGAATTTAGCAAGACTGGTAGCAAAATTTTTGAGGTTATGAATATTGGCGATTGTAGCATGTTCTCCTTCAATCCACTGAAGAACAGACCATTTCCAGGGATAATCCCTCGTTGGCTTTCCGATTGCTAAGGGAGTAGGAATGGGTAATGGGAGCGAGGGTGCAAGGATAGGTAGCCATTGCTGTTCTTTTTCTATCTGGGATGCATAATGCGCAGCACTGGGCAGACGTACAAGCATATCTTCGCCAAGGTGAAAAGTTCTATTATCCCAGCCCTGGCGCTTAACATACTTTATGGGTAAATCTTTCCATTTCGGGAATTGTGTTGCGATTAAACCTCGAACAAGGGTTTCATTAATCATGAGACACTCGTATTAAAAGTGGATATTTAACAAGGGTTTTGTCCATAGCGCAATAGTGTCTGTTTTTGGTCATATATTACACAACATATAAATGAGTTGATCGGCTCATGCTTCTCTTGAAAAAAATAGTTGCAAATACCCTTAAAGGGGTATAAATTTGCGTTTTTTTACCCTTTAAGGTATACTTCATGGAAAAGCGGGTGTGTTCATATAGGCTAGAGGACATAAAGCGGTGTTTCAGTTCAATTATCGATCTTCGGGTAACAGTTTCCGCTTTGCATGGTGCACGAAGCATGGGATTTAGTAGACAGGATATTGTTGATACCATTCAGCAATTGAAAAAAATGGATTTTGTGAAATCAATGACGACGATTAATGATCATAGAGTATGGCAAGACGTATATAACACAGTACTGAAGGGATATGAGATATATATTAAGTTTCAATTGGATGAAAGTGGATATTTTGTGATTTCGTTTAAGGAGAAAACATGAAGTGCCCAGTATGTGCTAAAGGTAAATTATCTAGAAGATCCAAAGTACAGATTTTCCTTTATAAGGGGAAATCTATTTCTTTGGAGCAACCTGGTATGTGGTGTAATTACTGTGATGAAGGAATATTATCAGGTGAGGACATGGCCGCAACGGAGGAAGCTTTCGAGGCATTTAAGGCAAAAGTTGATCATCTTATTGCACCTCAAGATATTCGTCGGATTAGAAAAAATGTACTTGGTTTAACTCAGCAACAAGCTGCTTTTGTATTTGGTGGCGGTAAAAATGCCTTTAGTCGTTATGAAAAAGGAGAGATTAGACCCAGTGTACCATTGAGTAATTTACTGAAAATGTTTGAAAGACATCCAGAAGATATTAAATTTTTCCTTAAAAAAAATACGCATAACCAATAAGCATCACGGCAGCAATATCAGTTGCAATATGGTGCCCCGGGGCGGATTCGAACCGCCGACCTGTCCCTTAGGAGGGGACTGCGCTATCCAGCTGTGCCACCGGAGCAAAGTAAATAAACACCTGTCAGAATCAAGGCAACCAAAGCAATTAAGGCCATGAACTGAAGTAAGGTCATGCCATGTGTGTAGTATTTTTTCAAATCAAGTGGTGACATCTCATATCCTCTTGTTGGTGGAGCTGAGGAGGATCGAACTCCTGACCTTCGCATTGCGAACGCGACGCTCTACCAACTGA
>CAZCHZ010000330.1:0-1818 GCA_964498615.1 uncultured Legionellaceae bacterium
TCCATAAAAAAAAGACGATATTCTAAAGGCAACGCAATACCTGACTTCCGATGCATGCCAATCAATTCGAATTCCAAATACTCGCGAATAATCAGCCCGCCTGCTAGTTGATCACCCTGCAATTCCAAAAAACGTTTAATAACACGATATGCCGCCTCAAAATCCGCAGCATTAGGGATATAGCAAGCTTCGTGCCAATAATGTTTCTGAGATTTCACATAATCCTTTATTACAACTGCTTTGGCATCAAACAATGATAACATCGTCTTTATCGATGACACATCAGATAGGTTATCTTTAGAAAGCCATGCTGTTCTTGCAGTAAATTTTTTAATTGAATTATAATAATTCGGAAGATAATGACAATTACTATATTCTTCTACCGTATTAATTAATCTTAGGTTTTTTTCTTGCAGTATTTTATACAAATTTAAATAATCTTCATCACTTAGCATCCATCCTCGGTACATCACAAGAGTTGGTTCCGACATTTTTGGAATTTTTTTGGTTGCTTTGACAAAATTCTTCTCATCTATCAAAGCAGCTGTGTTTAGCAATTTCCATTCAAATCCAAATTTTTCACAAATTTGTGCTTCTTTATAAAACGAATCATCAACTGCATTCTGTTCATAATGCGATGGAAACAACATCAAGATCTTCATTGTTAATATTTACTCTGAGCAACACAACAAGTTAGATAGCTGGGCTTGGGATGAATTTACCGTCCTAAAGCACCTTTGCTTATAAGAAATAATATAAAGTTGAACCAGGAAACCAATTCGGCTTATAAATAATATTATTCTTTTCCAAATCATAAAAATGGTTTTCTAATAATTCCAGATTATTTAAATAAAAATTGTCATATTCATTTTTCCTACTTTCCATAAAAATTTTTAACCTCCACAGATCAAAACCATCATATCTATCATTTGGACCAAAATCAAAATCAACCTCTGTGTTATCCAACTCCAAAAAACATCCTACTCCATGAAAATCAAATGCTACCCCCGAAGATAATTTGCCTGTTTTAGGTATTTCCTTTTGCTTCCATCCCTGTAATAGTTCTTGAGTACAATAATGCTCTTGCATTGCTGTAACCCCTTTTTTTACAGCAGATTGATAATCTTGTATAATACTTAAAAGTTTTTTATGCATAATGTTTCCTCTTATTTAAATTTTGAACGATCCAGATATTCAAACCTTAAGCGATCTGGACCACACCCAATAGCATCTTTTAATACCTCTTCAATTGAATTCCAATTAGATGGATGATTTTTAATATCTTTAATAAACTCAACGGGTATTTCTGTGATCTCTGCCATACGTGCGGCATGATACCGATGATGCCCATTAATAATGTAATGCGCCCCTCCAATAGAAACCACTTCAATAGGTTCATTTATATCGAAACCATGTTTGATCATGCTGTCACGTAGTCTTAATATTTTTTTAGCGCTACTTTTCCCTGATAACTCATGTGTTCTTTCCAATTCCTGCCATTTCAAAAATTGCAAGGATGTTTCAGCAGTATCCCTTATTTCTACTCGTTGCGCTAACGAGCCAAATCTAGCATCACTTCCCCGATGTAATTCCCAAGCGTTAAATTCCAATCTAGGTACTCCAGCCCCCGCTGTCTCAGAAGCTATCTCGCCTGATAGGCCACTCTGTCCTCTAAACTTTTCAGTAACCTTTCGAAATTTATCAGCTACAAGGCTCGAACCACCTTTTACCAACCGAGTGGAAGCGGCAGGAATTTTAGGCGCAATTTCCCCAATAACGCCTGTAGCAGCAGCTCCAGTCCACATAAGTCCTAAGCTA
>CAZCHZ010000331.1:0-1818 GCA_964498615.1 uncultured Legionellaceae bacterium
AACTTTGTCGCAACAGCCATTATAACCCTTACTATAAACCAAATTTTGCTATCAAAGCCCAACCAAATGCCATGAGTAAATTTGAAAATGGCCCTGCCAAGGCAACAAGCACCATATCACGTCTGGGATGTTTAAGATTTAACCAATTGACAGGGACGGGTTTTGCCCAACCAAAGATAAATCCGCCAACCATCAAGAGCATCGCAGGGACAAGGATAGTGCCCACTAAATCGATATGTTTGATGGGATTTAAGGTAAGGCGTCCCATCATGCGTGCTGTTGAATCTCCTAATTTACTGGCTACCCAGCCATGCATAACCTCGTGTACAGTGATAGCAAATAATACTGGAATTGCCCATATAGAGATGTTCTGTAAAAGCGCTTGACTATCGCCCATGCACAGTATCCTTGTACTCTGTAATATAGGGGTTATGATTGCCTTGAATACCGCTAATACGCCTATCCCATTCTATTTCCCAAGTATCTGGGGGATGTTGCTTATTCCAAGCATTAAATAGCTGCACCTGGCTATCACTTAAATTGATATTATAGCGCATGGCCATATAAAGGTAGGTTCTGGCAATAATCCCTTGTACACTGGGCTGCGGTTCGACTCTGCGTGTTTCTGGATCAATCTTAAATTGACATTCCCCCAATTGCCCCTCTGGAATATGGGGCAAAACACCAAAACGATAATTAGAACGCAATGCGTTTAATTCGCCAATTTCAGGGACAAGATTGTGTAAATCGGCCTCCATTTTTGCAAACGCTTTATCGATTTGCTGACAACATTTTCGCCCTCCATAATATTGGCCGTCTTTACAGCAGAGCTTTTCTTTCCAACAAGGACGATGGGCTGCCACTAAACTAACGGGCACAATGTGCTCCCATTCTAAGCGTTGCGCTCTTCTTTGATCATTTTGTATTTTATATCCACAAGATTTAAGATCCACAACATTGTGTTTATCAAAATGGCATCCACAATAAAAAGTGGTTCTATGATCTTCGAACATCCTTTTGGCGATATCTTTGGCTTCTGTAAAGTTCTGAGGACCGGCCTGATAACTCAACGCCTGCAGAATATTCACCCGGGGGATCTGCCAGTCTTGAGAGTATACAAAAAGTCCGATGAAAACCGAGATGAAAAACGATAATAACCAGCGCCTAAAGAAGCGCTTGGTTTTTTTCTTGAGGCGTCCTTGCAAAGATTTTATCATAAAATAGCTTTATTCAAGTGCCGCAATGACCAGGGCATTTTCTTCTTTTAGCGCAGATGCCGCCTCTAGTAAAGGGCGCAATTCTCCTTTTTCATGCATTTCCGTTAAAATATCGCATCCCCCAATCAATTCCCCTTGTATATACAACTGAGGAAAGGTTGGCCAATTTGCGTACTTGGGCAATGTGGCACGAATATCGGGATTTTCGAGTACATTCACATAAGCATACTCGGTATTAAGACTTTCTAAAATCTTCACAACACGCGCAGAAAAGCCGCACATGGGGAAAAGGGAGCTGCCTTTCATATAAAGCAAAACCGGGTTTTTGCTAATTTGGCGCTTGATACGTTCAATAGTGTCTGATTCTGCTGTAGCCATATAGCACCTCATTTATACAGTGTAATTGCCCATTTTAACAGCTTATGATAAGAAATGCTAGGAACTTGTTCGGGTAAGACTGTCTAATAAGTATTCAGAAATAGGACTAGGTTTATGAGCAGTCAAATACCCGACATAAAAGCGAAGATTGCGGATTGGAAAGCAATAAAAGAAACATCAATGCGAGGTATAAAAGAATTTAATGCAGTTATTGCAAAGGAAA
>CAZCHZ010000332.1:0-1812 GCA_964498615.1 uncultured Legionellaceae bacterium
TGCAGGCGAAGAGCAATTCGATTTCGCCTTCAACGATTAAAAAATTAAGTGAATACTAAATTAAAATTTTAGTATTCACTTTAATTGTGTTGCAATTCTAATAAATTCTCCAGTAAAATATTCATGTTTTTTAAACATTTTAAGGAGGATTTATGACATCAGTAGTTAAAAGCGATCCAATTATTAGTACTTGGTTCCAGCATCCCAAAGTTTCGCCGATTGTGGCGAGTTACCTTTCAGGCGGGCAACTTCTGCAGATGATTATGGTCAGCTTAATTGGAGATACAACGCCTATGGATTCTGAAAAGGACCCAGAGGGTGCGAAAAAAATATCAGAACAATCTATTAAGATTTTTCAAGGCATTGTAGTAGACCATCCATGCACCGATTTGGCAGGACTGAATGCACTCGCCATGACTTCAGGAGCGCAGTTTGGATCTTCCGACGCACGTAATGCGGGAGTGGGTGCACTTTATATGCGCCTCATGCCCAAATTGCAAGAGGTCGATTTGAGTGATGCTTTAGCAACAGATGGTGAGGCAGACCAGGCGATTTCAGAGTTCGCGCTAGGGGTTATCCATTCTAAAGAGGCCATCCACCTGATCTTTTCTTGTCCTCATCAATTAGGCTATGCCATGCGCAATTGGTTAAGTGCATGCTGCTTTTCTAAGGAAATAAGAAATCCACAAGCTCGCGAACGCTTGAAGAACGAGTTCAATATTAACAATGAGGTTGATATGAGAACTGCCCTTCACCAACGTGCCACGAGCAAGACCCAAAAATAACAACTCGTTAATGCGAATATTAAAATAAAATTTAATATTCGCTTTTTAATTTGGAGATATTATGGCATTAAAGGCTTCAGCAAGCGTTCTACGGCATCCAAGTCTTTTGAGCTGCATTTGTTCTTATCTCAAACTGATAGACATTTCAAGTGCTGAGCGAACAAATCGGGCTTTTCGAGCTGCAATCCCCAACGCCTTACAACAACATAGATCCACCCTTTCGGCTTTTGACTTGCAAGAATTTTCTATGATGCACCCGGCGAAAGATTTAGGGGACTCTCAGGGCTCTGTGTGGCAGAAGGTGCGCCTCATGACACGTCTTACATGCATCGACCTGACTGTGACACGACCAGGCTTTCATGAGCCAGGCATCATAGACCGGCAATTGATTTTGCTCGTGAAACATGCCCAAATGACTCTGCGCACATTGCGGATTTGCACTAGGGTGTATGATATCAGAGCCGAAGAGATCGAACGACCTCAAGCGATTATTACTAGCATTGCAACCTGTACGGGCTTACAAGAGCTAAGGCTTAGTCCTGCTCTTACAGAAGATGCGCAGCATTTAGCTCCCTTAAGCGCGCTCAAGCAACTTAATACTCTTACTCTCTTAGGTTCCAAAGTTGCAGATGCTCATCTTGATGTTGTGAGCCGTATCACGACATTGACTTCGGTGCGCTTGCCACGGCTAATGCAAATCACAGATCAGGGAATGCAACGTCTTTTGACTTCTCTTCCTGGGTTAAGACACCTGGATGTTTCGCACAAAGAAACGTCCATGTTCCTCCCCCCTTTTGGCCAACGTACATTCGACAAGCTCATCATCGGTCTTGGAGAGATAGACCAAATAAACAGCGTGGCTTATTCCATTGCTCAGCATGGACAAAATCTTCATACGTTAGACATGAGCCGGAGCGGTTCTTCCTATTTAATGCGGCACGTTATAACCATTACTGAGCAGTGTCCTCAATTACGCATTCTTGACATCACAGGTTGCTATGATAAGGATACTTCTACAGAAGAGTTG
>CAZCHZ010000333.1:0-1788 GCA_964498615.1 uncultured Legionellaceae bacterium
TAGTGGCACACAGTTTAGAAATATGTGCTTTTAAGCGCGAAGCAATTCTCCTCCAAGAAAATTGGGCCGCTTCTTCGATCAGCGCTTTTAATGTTGCATCTCTTACTGTTTCGCCACGACGACGTGCTGTAACTACAGAAGCTGTAGCTTTTGCTGTAGTAGCATTTGTTTGTTGTACTTCTTTAGCAGTTTGTGCATCCTGACGTTGTCCAATGTAAAGATCGATTTTTGCAACTTGTTCTTCACTGAAAATGTAATCAGAAGGTCTTAAACCGGTTTTTCTTTGGAAACCAGCAAGCAATCTTTTAATAACATTTAATTTTTCTTGTTCGACAACACCAATTGTACCTGTATCTTCGTTGATTAATCTTACTGCGCCATTACCTTCAAATCTCCAACTATTACGGAAACCGACTGCTGTATTGGCTACTAATGTAACTTTTTGATTATTAACTTCTTCTCGTCTTTGCATGATACTACCCCTATTATTTTTATAATTACACCTAAAATCCCGCCCCTTTCGACGGTATGATTCTATTTCACCATAAATCTGACCTATTGTCAAGCTTCTCAACTAACTAAATACAGAGGCTAGAAGGCACGTGGGGATTGGGTTCTGAGGGGCTTTGTTGGGGGAATTAAAGCATCTGTTGAGCGTGACTAGAGGAGACCTGGAATTTAGGAAGGGCTGTGACCCTTGTTGAGTGTATATACAAATATATGACTACTTACCCGGGATGCAGATTTCTCTAAACGTTCAATATCATCCTATTGCCCACAGCTGCCTCAAGTGATGTAGAACGTTCAATTGCTGGGGCACCTGAGTTATGTTTCTGCAAATCCTGCAGGCTATGATTGGGCGTCATACTACCACGCAGGCGTGGCTGGGGCACTTCAGTAACACTTGCAACCAGTTTAATATTGGTTAACTTGTAATTTGTATCAGGCGTTGGGGTGCATAAATATAACAAATAATTGCTCACAGCAAACATATCTTCAAAAGTAAACCTTATATAGCGCTGCGGTAAATGTGGATTTGATAAACACCATTGACCTTTACCTAAAAAACTTAGCATTACGGTATTATCGGCAAATAGCATCGCTTGATTATTAGCAATACTTTGTGCTGCTAAAACTTGCACGCTCAAGGCATTATCATTGTTTTCAGTAGCTATAGTTATAATTTCACGCAATGCTTTGCTTAAATCAGTTGCACGTTTACCAATCAATTTCATGGTTCTAATTTTTTCTGATAATTTGCCATGATTCATTAATTTATTATATACTGCGGATTTATCCTTAATCGCTTGTAATTGCTTGCAGGCATCCGCAACAAAATCTGCGGTTGGTTTGGTATTTATACAAGCTAATTGGCGTTTTAATTCTGCATTCAACTGCATGTATACATAATCTTCCGGATTTAACACAAAATTGGTTCCAAGATAATAACCAATTTGATTATTTAAATGCTCGAGGTCACCCAATCCTAGGCGTAATTCATAAATCATATCTAGGATTTCTGGTGGAGTTTCTTCAACGACAATTTCTTGTGTCAAGATTTGACCAAATTGATATAGGGTTATAGTACTAAAGTTTGTCTTTATATCACGTAGTAGCTGCATCTTTTCTGCTACAAATCCTGTTTTTTGTAAGAAATATATTAAAACAGGCAAAACATTATAAGCAAAGATTGGTGCCTGCATATAATCAGCAAATTTCCCCAGCTGATTCTTTAATAACATTTCAAAACAAACTTTAACCATCAGCACAGGGTTAGCGTCAATCAAC
>CAZCHZ010000334.1:0-1784 GCA_964498615.1 uncultured Legionellaceae bacterium
TCAATGTTATCGGCGTGGGCGTTATGTAGAATTTAATTTGGTGTATGACAGAGGGACATTGTTTGGTTTACAATCAGGAGGCAGAACAGAATCCATACTTATGTCCTTGCCACCAGAAGTGCATTGGCAATATGCCTTTGAACCCGCGCCTGATACAAAAGAAGCAAAGCTAAGTGAATTTTTAAAACCCAGAGACTGGTTGCAAAAAGCAGTGCGCGTAGAATGAATGTAGATCAGGAGAAGAAAGAAAAAAAGAACAGAATTTTTGTCGGGCTGCCATTATCAGAAGAATTGCAAAAACATCTTAAAAAAACCTTTATTGATTTACCAGGAAAAAGAACATTACCTAGTCAATGGCATATCACTTTGCAATTTTTGGGAAATGTAGAAGAAGATAAAATAAAAATCCTAGATGAACGTCTTAGAAAACTGATTTTTGGTGCACCCTTTCAGATCACGTTGGGGCAAGTAGAAGCGATTCCCCATGTACGCTCTGCTAAAGCTTTATGGTTAACTTTGACAAAAGGCAAAGAGGTGCTAGAAAGTCTTTTCAAAACGCTCAATAATCTTTTGATAGAACTTGATTTTACCCTCGAGGAGCGTTCCTTTGCGCCCCATGTTACTTTAAGTCGTATCAAGCCAAGAGACAATGTTTATCGTTGGATGCAAAATCTCAACTTCACACCAATCTCAATGGAGGTTAGAGAGATTATCTTATACCAAAGCGTGCAAGAAATAGGGTATTCTCGTTATATCGCGTTGTTTTCCTATAAACTTTCAAAAAGACAAGATTGAATATCAACCATGCGCTTTTGGAGCAGGCGGCACCGGCAGCTTGCCTTTTACATCTGCGGGTTTTTGGGTGGTATTAAAATGACTTAACATAGATTTTGGCGCAGGTTCAGTATCTAAAGCTTTGTCTGTTTTGACTGCTGTATCTTCTTGGGGTGGTGCAAAAGGTGCTAATTTTTCTGCTATGAGCCTTTCAAAAAATTCATAAATCATTTCAGTTTTTAATTTCAAAACTTCTTCTGAAGGTAAGTTTGGATTTTTTAATAGAGGTTTTACTTTATCTTGCCATGCCATCCAATGATAGAAAAAATCTTCAGCGGAAAGCCCGTAGGCGTTGTGCAATTCATCCAATTCTACATTATGCGCTTCATTGCGTGTGCTAATTAATTTATTAAATTTCTGTAAGGCTTTAATATTGTCAAAGTGAACTCTTATTCCAGGTGCAATAGAATCTACAAAAGTCTCTTTTGCATCTATTGCCGCCCTCATTTCTGCAATTGCGTCTGCAACGGATTGGCCGTAGTAATCTGCTATATCTTCGAGTGTAGAATCTGCAATGTCTTTGTCACCATACACAGACAATCCTTCTATTTGCTGCCAGGATAGATATGTATATTGAAGATCTTTTGGAAGTTTTTTAATGATAGAAGGTTCTAGAAGAGCATGATTGATATGTTTTGTTGCTTGTTCTTTTGCATTTTTAATTTTTTTCATCATAGCAGCATGATCTTTAATAACCTGTTCAAGTTTTTCCTTTTTAGGACCAATTATATTTTGTTTGTCACAATAGTGTTTAAACAATGCATCTTTTAAAGCGCGCCGTTTTGCTTTCACTGTTTCATCCATGTACATTGAAGCGGAATAGGGGATAACCTTATCATCAAAACGTCTATCTGATTCTGCGCTTTCAGGTGTTTTTGCCACCATTTCCACCTTGTATGCATCTGGAATGGCATTGTAGGCGGATGCTGCATCAATATCGAAACCGGTTA
>CAZCHZ010000335.1:0-1749 GCA_964498615.1 uncultured Legionellaceae bacterium
CATGGATAAATTTATGCAAACTGATCCTATCTTGGCTGCAAAAAAAATCTACGTGGGTTTAAGCAATCCCGTTTGGGGAAGAGATATTATTATTTGGCCAGAAAATGCCATTGCTTATCCCTTACCTTTTGCAGAACCTTTTATTGATGAATTAGATAAGCTTGCAAAAAAGAAACATTCCGCCTTAATTGCAGGGATCCAAACCGTTGTGAACAAACAGGATTATTACAATACAATTATTGCAACAGGGTTAGGATCGGGCATTTATCATAAGCGTTATCTTGTCCCTTTTGGTGAATATCTTCCCCTAGAAAGCTTAAGAGGTTTGATTAATTTTTTCGACATTCCCATGTCGAGCTTTATTTCTGGTCCAGAAATTCAACCCTTGTTGAAGGCTAAAGATCTCACCCTTGCACCTTTAACCTGCTATGAAGTTGCTTTTCCATCTTTGGTTAGAAATACTTTGCAAAATGCACAAGCCATTGTCACTATTAGTGAAGATGGTTGGTTTGGCGATTCTTTAGGTCCACATCAACATTTACAAATTGCCCGCATGCGTGCACTTGAAACAGGGCGATATGTCTTAAGAACAGCAACAAGCGGTATTTCCGCAATTATTAACGCACAAGGAAAATTACAGGAAACCTCACCCCAATTTGTAGCGATGGTCTTAAATGGCAAAGTCCAAGGCATGCAAGGCAAAACCCCTTGGTTACACCTTGGGATCCTTCCTTTTTTGTGCATGCTCTTGCTTGCTTTTATTCTGCCAAGATTTTTCTCGAAGCGATCTTAGTTAGTTTTATCATTAGTTCATTTAACCATTGTCCACCTTCCTGGCCTTTGGTATGCTGACATAAGATTAATTTCATCTTTTTCCAAGAGCTCATAAATGGACAGTTACCAACCAGAAATTATTGAAAAAGAAGCCCAAGACTATTGGGAAAAGCAGGAAACTTTCAAGGCTACCGAAGACCCCAGCAAAGAAAAATTCTATTGCCTTACCATGTTTCCCTACCCCAGTGGCAGTTTGCACATGGGACATTTACGGGTGTACACCTTGGGCGATGTGATCAGTCGTTTTCAACGTATGCAAGGTAAAAATGTCTTACAACCCATGGGTTGGGATGCCTTTGGTTTACCGGCAGAAAATGCCGCCATCAAACATAATGTCGCGCCTGCAAAGTGGACTGATGAAAATATTGGGCATATGCGCAAGCAAATGAAGCGCTTGGGCTTTGGTTATGATTGGTCCCGAGAATTTGCCAGCTGCGATCCTAAATATTATCGTTGGGAACAATGGTTTTTTGTCAAACTCTTTGAAAAAGGCCTGGTGTATAAAAAAAATGCCATTGTAAATTGGGATCCTGTTGATGAAACGGTCCTGGCCAATGAACAGGTGATCGATGGAAAGGGCTGGCGCTCAGGCGCCAAAGTAGAACGCCGAGAAATTCCACAATGGTTTTTAAAAATCACCAACTATGCAGGAGAGTTGTTGGCAGATTTAGATAAATTGACTGAATGGCCAGAACAAGTACGCACCATGCAAGCGAATTGGCTGGGTAAGGCTGAAGGTTTACGGATTTCATTTGCCGTACCCGAGCAAAGCCCCATTGAGGTATTTACTACGCGCCCAGATACTTTAATGGGTGTCACTTATCTTGCCATTGCTCCAGAGCACCCCTTGGCTGTGAGCCGCGCATTTTATCACAAAGAATTACATCACTTTATCGAAGAATGTCGTCGCATTAA
>CAZCHZ010000336.1:0-1747 GCA_964498615.1 uncultured Legionellaceae bacterium
AAAAATAACAAAAAAATAGGCAAATAACTAATTAAAACATTGGTTAAAATACCTTCGTGTTCCATCTGCACAATGAATCCAAGGGCAAACAAAGGCAGTACTGGAATAAAACCTTTTTGCAAAAAGAGGGTAACTAAACGGTTAGCTTTTTCCCCTATTTTATGCGGTAATTTAGATGACAGAAACGAACAAGAAAACCCTGTCACAAAACCACTGACTAATACCCACTTGCTGATATCACTTGCATTCTTCGAGATCCAAGCAGACCAAGGGAGGGTCCAAAGGGGTGTTAATTTTGGCAAAGTATCCAAATTTTCTGTGGGCATTAAACCGACAAAAGCAAGACCCGGCGCACCTATACCATAAGCAGCCATGAGGGATATAAAATTAGAGACAACCACAGCAAACAGCAAAATAAGCACAAAACGAAGCGCCTTGCCTTGATTTGCCACCATGCTATAAAACAAACAGCTAAAAATAATAAAAGGTAGCACTGTTAATAAGATGTCTTTTAAGCTGATACTCACCGCTAAAAGTGCAGATTTAGCCACCTCTGGTAACAGATTACCGAAGGCGATGGTCAGACCAAAGAGAATAATCAATTGAATTGACAAATTCATTTTGAAAATTCGTGCTAATACACCCATTTTTACCACCTTTGTTGATTAAGATTTAAGTATGTTAACATAATTAGAAATAAAAGAATAGGGGTTGGATCCTGGATCCCCGCGTTCGCGAGGATGACGTTTACGCGGAGATGATGCCCATATGTGGATACCTTATTCCAGAAGATGGGCTATTATCCATGAAGATGTTGCATTTTCGCGGCAGATCCGCCCTGTTCGTGTAGATCCCCCTTAAGATCCTTCAGTGCCCGTTGATTTTAAGGCCTCATCTAGAGCTTGCTGGATATCCTTGGAGGTAATCGGTGCCTTAGGCCCTGCTTTTGCGGCTTCTTTACTGGCAAGATATTCGCGTTTGCGCATCTCATGGTAAACCAAGCCTGTACCTGCGGGAATCAAACGACCTACGGTGACATTTTCTTTTAATCCACGCAAATAATCATGTTTTCCGCAGACAGCCGCTTCTGTTAACACACGGGTTGTTTCTTGGAAGGAAGCTGCAGATAAGAAAGATTCTGTTGCCAAAGAAGCTTTAGTGATCCCCAGCAAGACTTGTTCGTAGGTTGCCGGCAATTTACCGTCGGCAATCAATTTCTCGTTGATTTCTTTGAGTTCAGCAACATCTATCTGTTCTCCAGGTAGAAAACGCGTATCGCCTGGCGTTACAATCAGAACTTTACGAAGCATTTGTCTTACAATCACTTCAATATGCTTATCATTAATCTTCACACCTTGTAGACGATAAACATCCTGCACTTCATTGACAATATAATTTGCCAATGCATCCACACCTAAGAGGCGTAAAATTTCATGAGGATCGGGTGCACCATCTGCAATCTTTTCACCTTTTTGAATGGATTCACCTTCAAACACACTGACATGACGCCATTTCGGAATGAGTTCTTCGTGCGGTTCGCCTTCCAAAGGTGTAATTAAGAGACGTCGTTTTCCTTTGGTTTCTTTTCCAAAGCTGACAATCCCTGAAATTTCCGCCAAAATTTCTGCTTCTTTGGGACGTCTGGCTTCAACCAGATCAGCAACTTTCGGTAGACCGCTGGTAATCTCCAGTGTTTTTGAGGGTACTTGAAGAATACTTTTAATCGAACACTTATTCAATAATTTTT
>CAZCHZ010000337.1:0-1745 GCA_964498615.1 uncultured Legionellaceae bacterium
GGTTAGTTTTATTTTCTTCTGGAGTTAAAACAGCAGCGGTATTAAATCCGATCATCCCTTCTTTTTCTTGAGAGATGACTTGAAGGTTGACATTGGCCACATTAGTCAGTTTAGTTAAGAGGGCTTCGCCATTTTTTGCCTTGCGGAAAACTTCAGTAGCGACGCCTTGAAATTCAGTGGCTTTTTGCTTTTCAGCATCTTTTTTTAGTTCTTGGATGGCTTTAAAGGCAATATCTTGAACACGGTTTGAAAGCGTTTGGTCTTTGCTTTCAGCAAGATCATTGCCAAGACCGACAGAGATCGCTTTAGAGAATTTCACGTTCACATCTTCGCCTTTCACATCGGCAATAACGACTTTAAATGTTCCCGAGCCTAAATCAAAGGCTGCCCGCGTGACTTTTTTGTCATCAGCACAAACAAGGGAAGTGGCAACTAAAAGAAGTGCTAATGCTGCAGAAATTAACTTTTTAGACATAATTCTCCATATAATTAGATTATTATTAGTTGGAGATATTATAGTGTTAATTTAAGATAATTTCAATTCAAACAAAATTATTATAATAAATTAAAATTTAATTGTTGTTTTTTAAATAATAGATCAATTATAATTTTAACTCTTAAATAGAGGACATTTTATGGCATATAGAATTGGTGGTGGTGCTTTATTGGTTTCTGGAGGAGTAGCTTATGGTCACCTAACCCAGAGAACAAAAGAAGCAGTCATTTATACAGTAGGCGCAACGCTTGCAACCTATGCGGCAGACAGTCTTTTTGGAAAAGTAGGTTTCACAGTTATTACTGTTCTTTCAATCGGTTGCATGGCTTATAAAAGTTATAGAGTTTTCGATACCTGGCGACTAGAATTACAGCAACAAATTCAAGGCAGACGGCTGCAAGGACGGGTTCATAACGTACAAGTTAGTGTGATGCTTCCAGAAAGTCCTCCAGCTGCCTAACTATTTAGGCATTCTTTAGATTCGTGACCCATTCCTGATCAATCCCAATCTTCACACGATGCTCTTCAATAAAGCTAAATCCCTTGGCGCGCTCAGGAGTGAGTTTTGGCGGCAAAGATTCCACCCAAGCGTCCCATTCAGTTTTTTCCTTATCTTTAAAGCGCTTAAGCCACCGGTATCCAAATGACACATGCGAAAACTCGTCTTCTAAGATTTTCTTCATGAGAGCTGCTGAGGACTCATCCCCATGCTTGGCAAAGGAAGCTCCATACAACGGAGCAAAGTCTAAATTGGCCATTTCAAAGGTAAGGCTCATCACGCTCACATACTGGAGCGGATTCTTTAAATAAGGCGTATAATTCCAAAAGTTGCGGTAGAGCGGCAGATCAGAAAGTTCAAGGCCCATTTCTTGCATTCTTTTTAAGTATAAACGCACATGTTCTTGCTCTTCCTTTAAAGTATGTGCGACACCGCGCCGAAAGTGCTGAGGTGCATCAGGAAAGGCAAGAAGTGCAAAGGCCATCACTTCGACCGCAAGCAGTTCGTGGCCTGCAAAACGGTGCAAGCATGTGGCCCGCTTGTCAGCATTGTGATGGTCGGAAAATTTAGGGAGGCGGTCTTTATGGGTATGCTTTTGAAACTGCATTCCGACAGGCCTTGTCGGTTCTTTCCAAATAAGAGGGGCGCCTGGACTTGTATCAGTAAGCTCTACAGGGGATAGGAGCTTTTCATCTAGGCCATCCGCACTTAAAATGCGGATGGCCCAATCACGCAATTCCACAGAAATCA
>CAZCHZ010000338.1:0-1742 GCA_964498615.1 uncultured Legionellaceae bacterium
ATGACCACAACTTAGGCCCAGTATCTTCATCTACAACCAGTCGGTATTTTAGTGTCGAAAGGGGTGCAACAGTTCACCAAATCGGTATAAACCTCAAATCGGCTAGCTTAATTAAAAGTTCAAGTGCCTTTGAATATTATGTCCGCACCAACGCTTTTTTTGATGACCTGCAAGCTGGCAATGTTGAAGACATATTGCGTTATGTCAAAGAGACGATCCACCTTGTGAAAAAGGATCTTAAGGTGCCTCTCATCGGTTTTTGCGGGGGGCCGTTTACTGTTGCAAGCTACATGAATCAACCCATATTGCTCGACCTCATTACAGAAGTCACTATAGAATATGTCCAAATGCAAGAAAAAGCGGGCGTCGATTGCATACAGATTTTTGATTCGTGGGCCGATCGATTGAGTCCCCAGGAATTTGCGCAGTATGTGCCCCATTTGCAAAGACTTATTAAGTCAATAACAGTGCCCGTGATTTTTTTTATGCGCGACGCATGCAAAAGGGCGCAAGAACTTGTGTCATTGCCGGTGCAGTGTCTTAGTTTCGATGAAGAATTGTCCATGGCTCATTTGCGCCCTACAGTTCCCATGGCCATGCAAGGCAACATAAGTCCCGACTTATTATTTGAGCCCATTTCTGTCATCGAGTCTAAAACCAAAGAGCTGCTCCAATCTATGAAAGCTGACCCCGCATTCATTGTCAATTTAGGTCATGGCGTAAAGCCCAAGACGCCCATTGATGCAGTGCAATGTCTCATTGAGACAGTTAAAGCATTTTGAATGACCACGTCTTTTGAACGTGGTCTGGCACTTAACGCTTACGATTTTCCCATGTTTTAATCCACGGAATAATATTGCGATGCAATAAGGTACGGCTTCGCGCATGTGGCGAACGTCCTAAGAGAGATTCGCGTGCATAACGCGATGGATCAAGTTTTATTATCACTTTGGTTATCAAATCCTTTAATCCTGGTGTTATGCTATCAGAGCCTCGTTTGTCACGGTAGAGTTTTATCAAAACCGTGTCCAAATTAGCGATCCATTGCTCGTCCTGAGTCCCATCACCCTTATAATAACGTAAATAGCTTTCCAGCTTGCTGATTATGTTTTCTATTACTTCATAATTTTCAACATATTCTGTTCGATATGCATCGGTTATATCAGAAATATTCACAACTCTGTTGTGTATTTTTACTAATTTCGAATTTTGCGTAACTTCTAAAGACATAAAATTTCCTTTTTTTAAATTTTTTTTATTAAAACAAATAAATGTGATATTAAATAGATGTTATGCGGGCGTTGGGAGCCCAAAAAAAGGAAAGCCTGAATAGAATACAGGTATAAGAATTAATGATAAATTACGTTTCATAGCAGTAATTTTATCAAATAATTAAATTATATGCAAGATGAATAATAGTGGGATAATTCTATTTTGTTTAGTAGTTCGGCATTTTGGCTGAGTTGATGGATAACGGCCATTTTTTTGGCCGATAAAAGTGGGGATGGTGTGTTTAGAAATAGATTCCGAGGGCTGCAAGGCTTAAGAAAATGAAGAAGGCGATCTTTTTTGCATCAGCCTCACAAACATTTGAAAGTAGGGTTGCTAATGCTTTATCGGAAGAGAACCCGTCTGAATTCAAGTCACAAATGCGCACTTCGAATGCCGCCTCTTCCTTAAAAAAAAAAAAAAACAAAAGCAAAACAAAAAGAAACTATGTACAATTAAAAGATATACAAGTA
>CAZCHZ010000339.1:0-1734 GCA_964498615.1 uncultured Legionellaceae bacterium
CTTTGTTAAATTTGCTAAAGATGTCTGCATGCTACACATCACCGCTAATACACGTAACGCAGAAATAATACCATCCCCCGAGGAGCTCGCATCTAAGCATATAATATGACCCGAGGTTTCTCCTCCTAGGTTCCAGAGCTTTTCCTGCAACTTGGCTAAAATATAACGATCACCCACAGGCGTTCTACAAAAAGGGATCTGCATATCTTTAAGCGCCAGTTCTAACCCTAAGTTACTCATCAAGGTACCCACAACTCCACCCTGTAGGCGATTGGTATCCTTATACCATTTTGCGATGATCCATAATAAATCATCTCCATCTAACACTTTGCCCTGGTTATCGACCATGATCAAGCGATCACCATCACCATCTAAAGCGATGCCGACATCCGCTTTTTCTTTTAATACATGATTCACTAGATGCTCAGGGTGCATGGAACCACAGTTGCGATTGATATTAAATCCATCCGGTTGCGAAGCAATGCTAATCGTGTTTGCACCTAATTCATTAAAAATGGCGGGGGCAACACGAAAAGTCGCGCCATTGGCACAATCAATCACAATTTTGAGTTTTTGCAAAGTGAATTCGGCAGGAAAACTGCTCTTACAAAATTCAATATAGCGCCCCTCTGCATCAGGTAAACGGCTTACCTTACCCAAATGTTCGGAAGGCTCCATTTCAAAAGGTAAATCCATGGCAGCTTCTATTGCCAACTCCATTTCATCTGGCAGTTTTGTGCCAAGGCTTGAAAAAAACTTAATCCCATTATCTTCATAGGGATTATGAGAAGCGCTAATGACAATCCCTGCTTCTGCGCGTAAACTTTTGGTTAAAAATGCAATGGCCGGTGTTGGCATAGGCCCCAATAAAAACACATCAATCCCTGCGGAAGATAAACCAGCTTCAAGGGCAGATTCTAATAAATATCCAGAAATACGCGTATCTTTACCTATTAATACACGAAGACGTCCATGGGATGTACCATACTGTTTTTTTAATACTTGGCCTAAGGCAAAACCCAAGTGCAAAACCCAATCGGCGGAAATGGGTGGTTTACCTACGCGTCCTCGAATACCATCCGTGCCGAAATATTTTTTCATATTATTATTGTTGTTGTTCAGTAGTGGCAGGATCACCGAGCGGATCGATACGTCTACGTTGCGTGCTGCCAGCATCATTATTCTTGCTTTCAGCACCAGGCTTTGGATCGTTTGAGATCCAATCCGGTTCACGTGGCGTATTGCCAGACATAATGTCTTGGATTTGTTCTGCTGTAATGGTTTCATACTTCAACAGCGCTTCAGCCATTTTATGCAATTTATCAGTATTACTCAGCAAAATCTTCTTTGCCAGCGCATAGTTACGATCAATGATAGTCCTAATGGCTTCATCAATCTTATGCGCAGTTTCATCCGAGACTTCTTTACGTTTATGCATAGAATGCCCTAAGAAAACTTCGCCTTCTTCTTCCCCATAGGTTAAAGGACCTAAAGTATCTGATAATCCCCAACGGGTTACCATATTGCGCGCAATATCCGTGGCACGTTTGATATCATTTGAAGCACCTGTGGTGACACTTTCTGAACCAAAAATTAATTCCTCTGCAAGACGTCCCCCAAAGAGGCTGGCAAGTTGGCTTTCCAGACGTTGATTGCTATAACTGTAGAGAGCGCATTCAGGGTCATAATTAGTTACTACCAAAGCAACGCCAGGACGGAGAAAAAGGTAAAAAT
>CAZCHZ010000340.1:0-1730 GCA_964498615.1 uncultured Legionellaceae bacterium
CAGCATGGAAAGTACGATCACTGCAGTGAGGGGCATGAAGAAGTGATTGATTTTCATACGATGTCCTATCATCCTATAGTGAATAAAAGTGAGAAAACTTGCAATATATGGGTTGCGCATATTCCTGTTTATTATAAGATAGATGCCATCTTCTTACCAAAATAATTGGCGACAACTTTGTTGGAAAGTTAATTGACAAACATCGTCGTCGACAGAAGATAAAATATGCAATATGATAAATACTATGCATCAAGCAAAAAACATGAATGTTGTGGTAGAAAATCCCGATTTTCAGCAAGCATTATCCCCTTACATCATCAAAGTGGTGGCGCCTGCATCGGCAGCAACGGCTGATCCTGATGCGATGGCAAAGATAGCTTCGCTACCCAATTTACGTATTGAGATCCCGCTCGATTTGATTGCAGACAAGGTTGCTTATCACGCGAATACCGATGAAGCACGCTTGAAATCACTCAAAGCTGCTTTGTTGGATAAAGCAGGCAATACCATTGTCTGGACCTTGCGAGGAGGCTATGGCTCGGCCCGACTATTAGATGGATTGAAAAAGTTGTCAAAACCAAAATATGAAAAAATCTTTATAGGATTTAGTGATGTGACGGCGATACATTTGTTTCTATCGCAAAAATGGCAATGGAAAACAATTCATGGTGCAGGGTTAGTGGAAGTGTTAGATCCCAATAAGGATCCAGGCAATTTACAAAAAATTGCAGATTGGATATCTACAAGAAGCCCTGTTGCGCATTTACTTGATTTGCAGCCAGTCAATGCACCTGCAAAGAAGGCAAAAAAAATTATGGGTCGTTTAACGGGCGGTAATCTTTCTATTGTGCAAACCAGCGTGGGTACCCATTGGCAAATAAAAACAGCAGGTAAAATTATTTTTTTAGAAGATGTAAAAGAAAAAGGTTATAGGATTGATAGAACTTTATATCATTTAAAACAAGCAGGTATTTTTAAGAAGGCAAAAGCGATTATTTTAGGGGATTTTATTGAAGGAGATGAGCATGTCAATCTTGCTTTAACGCGTTTTGCCTCAGATATTAAAGTGCCTGTTTTTAAGTCCGATCATTTTGGGCATGGCAGAATCAACCATCCGCTTATTTATAATGCGAAATCAGAAATAGTATTAAATAAACTTAAAAAATTTGACTTAATCATGCGTTAACGAGGCAGAGTAAATCGAAAAATAGCGCCGCCTTGTAATCGATTTTCAGCCCAGATTTCTCCCCCATGCAGATTAATAATTCTCTTGCAAATGGCCAACCCAAGGCCCATGCCTTTGATATGTGTGATAGCTTGGCCTCGATAGAATTTCTCAAAGATCCGATTGATTTCTTCCATTCTAATGCCTGGCCCTTGATCTTCGAGACTGATAATTGCCCATTGTGCTTCTAGTACGGCAGAAATATCCATTGCAGTATGAGGAGGGGTGTATTTTATGGCATTTTCAATAATATTAAAGAAAACTTCTTCTAAAAAAACCTTATTGAAAAGAAGCGGTGGGAAATCTTTGGGTAAATTGATATGAATTGGCTTGTCACCTAGACGTTTTCCTAAACTTCTTAAGGCGGCATGGATAACGTCTTCTAAGACATTGGGTTCTTTTGTTAGGGTATCTGTCATTTCTAAACGTGCTATTTGAGAAAGTTTATTAATGGAATGCGTCAAATCTTCTGAATGATTATAAATATCGCTGCCTAAAGTTAGGA
>CAZCHZ010000341.1:0-1725 GCA_964498615.1 uncultured Legionellaceae bacterium
TTTTCAAACGTGTTTCTATCGTTTGCATGTTTTGTACATGCATTTCTTGAAAACGCTCTGTGTCTAAACCACTATAAACAAGGGTAGCACAATAGGAATCATAAGCAATTTTTAAGTTTAACTTATGAAACTCAAAAACTTTTTTTATATTCGTTAATTCTTTGACTGTTTTTATATCATCGGGTAAAGTTGCCATATATTTCTTCTCTCCTTTTAATTCATCTTAATTTTTTAACTTAAAATCAAAGAACATAGTAACGCCTTCCACAATGCATGTCAACCGTGTATATTCGCTATTTCTCTTGCTGTATTGCGTGCATTCTCGCATCATGAAGCCTACATTCTTCTTCTGTTGCATAAATAACCTTTAAGGGGACGCTTGTAATACGCTTGATTTTCTGGCTTTTAAGTACCTGGCTTGTTTGTGTCGTCACCTCGCCTGCAATACTGAATTGCGTTTGTCCGGCTGTCATGGCCAGATAGACTTTTACTAATAAATTGGCATCTAGCAAAGCACCATGCAAAGTTCTATGGGAATTTTCAACATTATAACGTTTGCAAAGCGCATCCAAAGAATTTCTTTGTCCTGGATGAAGTTTGCGCGCCAGCGCAAGTGTGTCAAAAACACTTACTTTAGATTCCAATTGTCCCCAAGCATGACGGGCTAATTTTAATTCATGATTGATAAAACCCACATCAAAGGGTGCATTGTGAATAATTAATTCGCTGTCTTCAATAAAGGCTAGAAAATCATCCACAATATCCATAAATTTTGGTTTGTCTTCTAAAAAGGCAAGCGTTAAACCAGAAATAGCAGAAGCGCCAGCATCGATTTCTCGTTCCGGATGTATATAGGTATGAAATTTTCTGCCCGTTAATTTACGATTTTTAAGTTCAACACAACCTATTTCGATAATACGATGATTATCGATTGTGGATAAACCCGTGGTTTCTGTATCTAAGACAATTTGTCTTGTCATTTTTGTCCCTTCTTGCTTAAAGCTTCTATTTCTAATCTCGCAATCGCATCCACCCTGTCATTTTCAGGATGACCGCTATGTCCTTTTACCCAATGCCAAGAGACTTGATGTTTAGAAAGCGCATCTTCTAATTGATGCCAAAGCTCTTTATTCTTCACAGGTTTTTTACCCGCTGTATGCCAATTTTTTTGACGCCAAGCATGGATCCATTTTGTTATGCCCTTTTGCACATATTCAGAATCTGTGTACAATGCAACAGGTGCGGGCCGAGTGATGGCAGACAAACCTTTAATTGCCGCCATTAATTCCATGCGATTATTAGTGGTATGAGGCTCTCCTCCTGAAAGGATTTTTTCAACACCCTTGTAACGCAATAAAGCCGCCCAACCCCCAGGCCCTGGATTGCCTCGACAGGCACCATCTGTGTACAATTCTATTATGTCATCTTTTTTGGACGTCACAAAAAAGGCCTCTTGATAAGATCTATGGTTAAACCCGTATCTTATCATAAGCGACCTTTGACCTCACCTATACTAAAAGTATGAGATTGCCTATGACATACGATGTAATTATCATTGGCGCCGGGGCTTCGGGTATATTCGCTGCCCACAATTTAACCCGCTTAGGTTTTCAGGTGTTATTGCTAGATGCAGGAAACCGGATAGGCGGCAATACCAAGACGATTTATAGCGAACAAGGTTACCCACTAGATGCAGGCGCTAAGTATCTATACGGACCAGGGCGA
>CAZCHZ010000342.1:0-1703 GCA_964498615.1 uncultured Legionellaceae bacterium
ATTGGTACAAAGCTTGAGTGCTCTCAAATGCTCCAATCCTACCAACGCATCCTCATGAAGATCCATTGAGCCAGATAGTTCTAATGATAGTAATTCTTTGCATCGCGCAAAGGCGGCGGCGGGAATTGCTTCAGAAAATTCGCCAGAGATTTTTAGCACATGAACGTCTTGAATTCCTGGGACTTCCTGGATGCCGTCAACGCTTTCAAGATCGGCAAATTGTAACATCTTGCGCGAAGATGAACCGGTAATGCGAGGAAGTTTGTGTTGGTCCTGAAGAGATTTAATTGAATTGCTGCGCGCAGTGTGTAAAGCGCTTAAGATTGTTAGCAGCAATAAGATTTTTTTAGACATGCCGCCTCCTAGTTTTTTAAAGATCTAGGAGAGACTAGCAAATATTTTTTAAGAAAGGCGATAGTCGCGAAAATGAATTATGCCCTAGAAGACAAGTTAGGGGCTTCAAACATTGTAGCTGTTATTCCTTGATGCTTATTTCTTCGCGGTGGTGGCGGAGGATTTCCGGTTTGTGCCGCAAAATTACTAGAATCTTTCTCTAGAGCAGCAATATCCCTTGCGACAGCGTCCAATTTTTCTTGTGTATCTTGAAGTATTGGGTCGTATGCTGCCTGCACAACATCAGGAGCAGCAGACTTGAGTTGTTGGGTTTTTTGCAAGTCAGAACTTAACCTTTGCTCTTGTGCTTTAAGTCCAACCCATTTTCTGAAATCAACATTCCTGTTCGCGGTGTAAGGGTCAGCTTTAATGCCTTCCAATCCCTGCAGCTGATCGCGAATGTTTTTGATACAACCCTCCAACACCATTCTCAGATCTTGGTTTTTTGTTTTCTTTAGCAAATCTTCTTTCTCATGCAAGAATTTGCGTAAGCCCTCTATCCCTGATACTTCAGCATCAAGTGGCACAGATGGTTCTCCGCTTTCAAAATCATCTTCTTCAAAATCAAGCTTAACCTCGTTAGAAGAAGAACCTTGTTCAGTTTGTGCATTGTTCGTCTTTGTAGAATTAGGCAAAACGTCATTGTCAGTTTTTTGAGTTTCTTTGGCAGGCACATCTGAATTTATAACACCTGGTGCGGTAGGCGTACTTGTAACGGTAAGCTTTGGAGAAATTGATGACGGCGATGCTGGATTTGCCGCACTAACACCTGAAGCGTTTGTTGGCGAATTTATTGATACAGTTGAATTAACGCTCTTCATCCACTGCCAAATGAGAATCAGAACAACAGTTGAAGATAGAGTGATTAACGTAGCAGGATGCTTTGCCACAGCTACTGTTCTTTTTTTGAAATTTTCTTTTACGCGGCTTATCAGCGATTGTGATTTATTAGATTCGTGATTTTGTGCTTGTAAGCCCGAACAAAAAGCTACGATAATTAAAAAATATATAACTTTTTTATCTGCTTTTTCCATCGATCTCCTATCAATCTTCCCAAGGATACCGTTTATTTTATTGCTGATTCAAGTTTGGTTTTTGTCCAACACTTGTTTGATCTATCTGGCGAATTTGCTGCTTTAACTGGTCCATTTCTTTTTTGATTTCTTGTGGACGATCATGAAAAGAATGTTTGGCTGCTACGGCTGTGCCATAATCTACGCTCAACCTATTGAGTCGACTTTCTAATGATTTTTTTAATTCACCGGGCGCTAGCGCATTAGGCATTACCATGCCTGAAGAAGATTGTGTAG
>CAZCHZ010000343.1:0-1696 GCA_964498615.1 uncultured Legionellaceae bacterium
TTTTTTCTATTTATCGTTTATACGCTAAACTACGGAAATGATTTAAGAGGGGGGAACATAAATGTCGGAACAGTTATTGCAACAGCTAGATAATAGAGTGAACCAAGCCTTAGAGCTCATTGGACTTTTACGTTTACAATTAGAAGAAAGTGAGGAAAAAAATGCGGCACTTGAAGCAGATATTATTTCGCTTAAAAGTCGACAACATGCTTGGGAACAAGGTCTTTCTTCTTTGTTGCGTAAATTTGAAGGTACGGATTTGGCAGCCAGTTTTGGTGCTGTAAAAACAGATTTTGCCAGAGAAAGAGAACTCGAAACTATTTAAGACTTAAGGCGAAATGCGCTAATCAATTTTTTTTCTATGAGATTGGCAATAACGCTTTGAGTTTGCATGTTTTCAAAAGATGCACTGTTACTGACAAAGAGTTGTTCTAAAGTACACCCTTCCTGGATTCGGCATAATAATTGCCATTCAAAAAACGAGATATGTTGTATTTGAAGATCAAAGCATTTTAGGGTCAGCAAAAGATAAACGGGCGCTTCTCTAAGCAAAATCCTATCATCACCTGTATAGTTGTCTTGATTTGTTTCCCAAATTTTATCAATCGGAAAGCAAGATTTAAATAAAACAACATCCGATCTTAATTGAAAAATGATATCTCTATATCGATCCTGAGGCAGAGAGGCAAATGCTTGGAAATCGAAAGCGCTAGGATGATGGGGTTTCACTAAGAGTTCCTGTATTAAACACTCAAATTTTGCGACATCACTCAGATATGTCAAACCCTGTGCAGGGGGGTAATCCTGTATAAATTGCGCAAAATGTTTTCCGTAATCATTTAAATTGACGTAAGTTGAAGGATAATGGTTTACATAATCCCCAGCTAAAATGTTAAAAGCACTTTTTCCAAGCAAACGTTCACATACGGGATAAGTGCTTGCCAGGGCTTTTATCAGTCCAAAATGCATATTATTTCGATAAATCTTTATATGCATTGAGCTATTTTCTCTGTTATCTGTTTTCTCTAAGATCATAGGATCTGGTAAGGCCAGCACCAGACTTCTGATAAAATGTTTTTGCAGCTGTCTTAAATCTAGGTCGGCGATTTAAGTTGCCCACCTAGTTTTTTGCAGGTGCCTGCAGGGACAAATATCCATTCTTCGGGATCCTTATCTACGGTAGAAAGCCCCTGACAAGTATGCTTAGACGTCCCGCAGGCATTCTTGCCTTTTTCAGCAACGCCATAACATTTTTCCATTTTTTTTTCTTGCTCGGTGGTCAGGGCATGTCCCTGTGACAGAAGATTACTGGCTAAAATGCAAGCAATCATTGATTTAACAAAAGTGTCCTTGTCCATGGATACTCCTTTAAGATGCAACATGATATGCTGTACTTATGAGACATTATAGCTTAATTGATAAGTTTATTCTTGCTGTGGATAAAATAATGAAAGGCAGTTCTGTCCCTAATTCTGTATCACTGATGCGGATAAATCATAGTGGGGAAGTCTGCGCTCAAGGGTTGTATAAGGGTCAGGCTTTTGTCGCCAATCCCATCCTTGCTGCCAATTTCGAAAAAGCAGCCATGGAAGAACAAACTCACCTCTTTTGGTGTGAAAAACGCATAGAGGAATTGGGTGGCAGAACAAGTTATCTCAATCCCCTATGGGCGCTAGGGTCTTTTGGTATTGGGATG
>CAZCHZ010000344.1:0-1686 GCA_964498615.1 uncultured Legionellaceae bacterium
AAGATTGTACAATTTAAATTTTGATTTAGGATTAAAAACCGAAGGTAAATACATCATGATAGTTGCTGAAAACCCAGGACTTACCTTACCTACATTAGCAAAACTGATGCTAAATTTGGGCTGCAAAAATGCCATTAATTTGGATGGTGGTGGTTCTTCTACCTTATTTTTAAATGGTCAGGTAGTCAATACAGCCATTGGTGATATAGATGAAAGTTTAGGTATTTATACTATACGTCCAGTATCCGATGCTATTGTGGTTGTAAAACGGGATGCGGATTAGCACCGTCAGGCGCTATTTTTGATTCAGGTTCTATCACATCCGCCAAAAACATGTACATAGCAGGCACCACAAATAATGTAAAAAGTGTCCCAATAGAAATTCCTGAAGCAATCACTAAACCAATATTATAGCGACTGACAGCACCCGCACCAGACGCAATAATCAAGGGAATGACACCCAATACCATGGAAGCTGTGGTCATCAAAATGGGTCTTAGACGAATACGGGCAGCCATTTCAACAGCCTCTCGTTTAGATTTTCCTTCTTTTTGTAAGTCGTTTGCAAATTGTACAATCAAAATCCCATGTTTACTTATTAGGCCGATTAATGTGACCAAACCGACTTCTGTGTAAATATTAAGACTTGCTCCCCCTACTCCTAAGCTAATAAAAATCATGGCGCCACAAATTGACATGGGAACGCTGATTAAAACAATGATGGGATCCCGAAAACTTTCAAAAAGTGCTGCAAGCGTCAGAAAAATAATGACCATCGCAAAAAAGAAAGTAACGATTAAAGCTTGTCCTTCTTGAATATATTGCCGAGATTGTCCTGCATAATCAATGCTAAATCCTTGTGGTAGTATTTCATCCGCCATCGTTTCCATGGCTTTTAAAGCATCTCCCAAGGTAACCCCTGGAAAGGTGACACCTGAAATTGTTGCGGAATTTAATTGCTGAAAGTGATTGATAGATTCAGGTTGTACGGATGTCTTAAGATCTGCTACTGTGGACAAGGGGATTGAGTCACCACTTTTAGTATTAATATAATAGTTTAAGAGTTGATCATAATTCATGCGCTCCACTCTATCTACTTGAGGGATCACCTTATAAGAACGTCCTTCAATACTAAAATAATTCACATAATTAGCACTTAAATTTGCAGAAAGCACACTGCCAATATCTTGCATAGTTACGCCCATAAGCGCAGCTTTATCCCGGTTTAAAACAACGGTCGTTTGCAATTTATCTAATTTTAAATCAGTATCGACAAACATAAATAATCCGCTGCTTTTTAACTTTTCTAAAAACGACTGGGATACTTCATTCAAAAAATGGTAGGGTTCGGTTGTGCCGATAACAAATTCAACAGGTAATCCACGACTCCCTGGCAAGGGAGGCGGTTGAAAAACAGCAATGTTGGCACCCGATATTTTTGAAAGTTCTTTTTGAACCAAAGGTTGCAGTTGTGCTGCTGTACGTTTTCTTTCATCCCAGGGTTTTAATACCATACCTGCAATGCTGGTATTCAACCCTGTCTGACCATCCAATTGAAAGACATGACCGGTCTCGGGAAATGCAGCAAAATCCTCATATACTTTTCTTGAATATAATTTGGTTTGCCATTAGCTTTCATTTGGTTCCATGGTAATTAATGTTATGATAATTCCTTGATTTTCCTGT
>CAZCHZ010000345.1:0-1681 GCA_964498615.1 uncultured Legionellaceae bacterium
TGAAATAAATAAAAAAAGCGTGGCTGGTAGACCCAAACATAGCCGAGAAGGGCGCATAAAAAGTCACGCAAAAATTAGGCGAAAGGCCAGACATCACAATAGAGCTTAATAACAAGGTAAAAGCAAAAGGTAAAATCCAAAATGACCAGTTATTCATGCGTGGTAGGGCCATATCGGGTGCGCCAATCATGAGCGGGAGCATCCAGTTCGCCAGTCCCACAAAGGCGGGCATCACTGCACCAAACACCATGATTAATCCATGCAAAGTGGTTAATTGATTGAAAAAATCAGGTTCTAATAATTGTAGTCCGGGTTTGAAAAGTTCAGCGCGGATAATCATCGCAAAACTTCCGCCAATCATAAACATAATAAAGCTAAAAAATAAATACAATGTGCCAATGTCTTTGTGGTTGGTGGTAAATAACCAACGTTTTAAGCCTTTAGCCGGTCCATGATCATCATAAGTGATTGCCTGTCCATAAGTGGTTGTATTCATTTAGACGCCGCCTCTTGTTTTTTTGTGCTCAGCCAAGCATTGAAATCTTCTTCAGATTTCGCCTCTACCACAATGGGCATAAAACCGTGAAGTACGCCGCATAATTCTGCGCATTGTCCACGGTAAATGCCTGGGGTATCAATAATTGCCCAAGCTTCATTAATATAGCCTGGAATAGAATCTTTTTTAATGCCTAAGGCCGGCACCCACCAAGAATGAATGACATCACTTGCTGTTGCCAGAAATCGTATTTTTTTGCCCACTGGTAGTACCAAGGGATTATCGACGTCGCGTAGATAATGTTCTGGTTTAACATCTCTATCATGAATTTGATCTGTGACGGTAGTGATATTGCTAAAAAATTTTAGATCTTGTCCTAAGTATTCATATTCCCAATACCATTGATGTCCTGTGATTTTGATAGAGAGATCGGATTCATTGGCAATAGAAGACATTTTCAAGAGCAGTTTGGTGGCGGGGATAGCCATGACGACCAAAATCACAAAAGGAATAATGGTCCAAATAATTTCAATCATGGTACTTTCATGGAAATGCGCAGCCGTGACGCCGCGAGATTTGCGATGCCAAATAATGGCGTAGAACATAACGCTAAAAACCATGATCCCAACGGCCGCACAAATCCAGAAAATGGTCATGTGAAGATGATAAATATCTCGACTAAATTCAGTGACACCGGGTGTCATGTTGAAGATAAGATCGGCTTGGGTGCAGGGACTAAAAATTAAGCCAGAGAATAAAATCAGGGTAAGCTTCGCCTGAGTCCAAAAAGACAATTTTTCCATATTAATACGTACATCCATTTATCTACATTGGACAGTGCTATGTGTTTGTGTGTCAACTTACAACATGGTTGTATCTATGCAATATTGTATTGAAGCGGATCTCTAAATTCCGCTTCAATATTTAATTAAATTTTTAATAGTTAAGTTCTAAATTATCTTACTTAGAAGAAGATAATATGCTAGGACTTAGAGCAGAGCTGCTTACCCTTGCGGAATCATCAACTGCTGGTCCTTCGCTTGTAGAATCTGTCGACTTTTCTTTATCGCGTTCAAAAGCAACCAAAGCAACTGCTGGACTTAATAACGCAATCATTCCTTGTTTAACCTTTACAGGGAAATCTGGTGTTATATACGCATTTGAAAAGTCAAGAGCACGATAACG
>CAZCHZ010000346.1:0-1663 GCA_964498615.1 uncultured Legionellaceae bacterium
AAAATAACCAAAAACATCGTACGTGATTCAATCTACAAGAAAGTGGAAAGTGTCATCATACCTCCATACGGACAAATCAGACGCCACTTCTTTGTATCACGTTATGACTTCACGCCGAACTTCACCATCACGTTGCTGAGCGGTAAGGATAACAAGCCTGTCCGATTCAATGTGTCTCTGGCGCAACAAAATGTCATGGCGACAAGTACGAACAAATCAACGAAAAAATAGCCTGAGCTATGAGCAAAAGAGTGCGCGCTGCTATTTTTGCGTAGTGAACGCATCATCTCTTCCTTTCCTTCATAAACATCACCTATGATAAAGTAGGAGTTGTTAAATCATGGGGAGAGAGAATGAAGTCTATAAAAGCAAGTTTATTATTATTAGTCGGATGTTTTTCTTTCATTGTAATGGCGCAAAAAGCTGATCTTGTGCGTGATGATTATGAGCAACCGGATTCTGATCTAACAGTGATCGAAAAAGTAAAAGCAAAGCTCGGCAAAAAGAAATTAACAATTTTCCAAGCAGCGGCAGCTGGCTTTTACAAAGAAGCAGCCGATATTCTTAAAAAAGATAAAAAGTTGGTAAAGATGCGCGATGATCGAGGTAACACGCCACTTCATTACGCAAAAAACTTACAAATAATAAAACTGCTGTTGCAAAATGGTGCCGATATTAATGCAAAAAATGATGCGGGTTTAACACGGCTACATTTAGATGTAGTCGCCGGTCATCCGGTACTGGTAAGGTTTCTTTTGAATAATGGCGCTAATGTGAATGCTAAAGACAGCAGAGGGGTAACTCCTCTCCATTTGGCTACCATGATTTCATATTTTGAAGATCCTAAAGAGGCCTTGGCAGCAAGCGGACTACTAGCTGGCGAAGCAGGTGCGGTAGGGGCGACGGCTGGAGTAGCTACGATAGCTGGAACAGCTGCAACGGTTGGAACAACGGCAGCGGCTTCAACAGCGGTATCAACCGAAGCGTTGTTAGCGGCGGCGGCTGCTGCAGTGGATACAATGGGGGTGACTGAATTGATAGCGGCAGGTGGGGTTGCTCCAGAAGTAGGCGCATTTACGGCAGCAATGGAAGGGACCGTGCCGACAGCAGTTGCAACGGCAGCGGAAGCAGCAGGGGTAAGTGCACTAGGAGTAGCAGCTATGTGGGCAGCTATAGTAGTAGCGGCAATAGTAACGGTAGATATCGAAATTCGAAACGGCATTCTTACGGATCTTATTTTCCACGGTGCTAACGTCGCTGCGCAGGATATGTACGGGAACACCGCACTTCATACCTTGGCTTCAGGTCCATTGTTAAAACCGGGAAATCGTCATGGTGGCGTAACGATGGCTAAAAATCTTATCAATGCCGGTGCTTCACTAAGAACAAAAAACAAAGCAGATCAAACTCCGTATGACGTTGCGAAGGCCAATAAGCGTGTCTTATTGATGCCAGTTCTCAATCCGGCACTTCATCCATTTAAAAAATAAATTCACGCAATAAAAAATGCGGGCTCACTTTGGGCCACGTGTCGAATAAAGGGAGAGTTATGAAGAATTCAAAATTATTGTTGTTCGTTACTTTCATTTCTTTGATTGGGGTAACTGAGTAATCTGATATTGAGAAATCGGATTATGGGGTGTCTGTTCCAGAATCTCTTACT
>CAZCHZ010000347.1:0-1656 GCA_964498615.1 uncultured Legionellaceae bacterium
CGATTGGAATATGATCCTAATCGAAGCGCACATATTGCGCTTATTCGTTATCAGGATGGTGAATATTGTTACATGATTGCGCCTAAGGGCCTTTTAGTGGGTGCTTTTGTGATTGCGGGTCCAGATGCGCCGATTGCGGTTGGCAATTGTTTGCCCATTCGTAATATTCCCTTGGGTTCTGTATTACATTGCATAGAGATGCATGAAGGTAAGGGCGCGCAGTTAGCACGCAGTGCGGGCACCTCTGCCGTATTATTGGCCAGAGAAAGCAATCAGGCAACTTTGCGCTTATCCTCGGGAGAAGTGCGAAAAGTCTCTGCTGAGTGTATGGCCACCATTGGGGAAGTAGGACATAGTGAACATAACTTAAGAAAACTGGGAAAAGCAGGCGCAAGTCGATGGAGAGGTCGAAGGCCCCGTGTACGTGGTGTTGCTATGAATCCTGTTGATCATCCTTTAGGGGGAGGTGAAGGACGCACCTCTGGCGGACGTCCACCTTGCACGCCCTGGGGGATCCCAGAACGTAAAACTCGCCATAATAAGCGTACGAATAAAATGATTATTCGACGCAGGTCAAGCTAAACAAAGGAGATTTTTGATGTCACGCTCTGTTAGAAAAGGACCCTTTATCCAAGCGAAGCTCTTAATGAAAGTGAGCAAGGCCATTGGTTCAAATAAAAAACCAGTTTTAAAAACCTGGTCCAGGGCTTCTACTATTCTACCGGATATGGTGAGCTTAACAATTTCAGTGCATGATGGCAGAAAGCATGTGCCAGTGCTGATTTCAGAAAATATGGTGGGGCATAAGTTAGGTGAATTTGCTCCGACACGTACTTTTAAGGGACATTCTGGCGATAGAACGGCTAAGAAAGAAGCGCCCAAGAAAGAAGAAAGTAAATCTAAATAGAGAGACTATATATGCAACAAGCACATGCAATATTAAATGACGCTAGACTCTCAGCCCAGAAGGCGCGTTTGGTTGCAAACCAAATACGTGGATTATCTGTGAGTAAAGCAAGAGATCTATTAAGCTTTAGTCCAAAAAAAGCGGCACATTTTATGAAAAAATTATTGGATTCAGCAATCGCAAATGCTGCCAATAACAAGGGTTTAGATATTGATACTTTATTTTTGACAACGGTGTTTGTAAACGAAGGCGCACGTTTAAAGCGTGTGAGTCCCAGAGCAAAAGGTCGTTCTAATCGCATTACTAAACAAAGCTGTCATATCACAATTGTGCTAGAAGCACAGAAAGCGTAGAGGGGCGCGTTAATGGGTCAAAAGGTAAATCCAGTCGGTATTAGATTAGGCATCGTGAGAGATCACACTGCAAAGTGGATCCCGGAGGGGAATACTTCTAAAACAAAAGAAGGTTCCTATCGGGAGCTGTTAGCGCAAGATATTTTGATACGTTCGATGATAAAACAGATGTTGCCCAAGGCTGCAGAAGTGAGCAGTGTATTGATAGAGCGCACGGGACGTAACGTTAAAGTCACCATTCGTGCTGCCAAACCTGGCGTGATTATTGGGAAGAAAGGTGAAGATCTGGAAAAAGTACGTAAAGGATTATTTGAGGTCGCCCGTAAAAATCCATTCCTATTAGAATCACCACCGCCACAGTTACCACGACCTCGGCTCCACAGGGGCCGGACACTC
>CAZCHZ010000348.1:0-1635 GCA_964498615.1 uncultured Legionellaceae bacterium
ATCCGACCCCTTAACCATAGAAGCCCACTTTGAAAAAGGGGGCCGCCTTTGCGAGCAAAGCTCGCATGGCGGGGGGATTTCTTAAAAAAAGAGCAATATTATTGCCATTATAAGTTGACACACCCCTATTCTGGTTGCTTCAATAAGTAAGAGACTCAAGCAATTAGGTTTGGAAATATTACATGCGCATTATTTACATATTTTTGATTACAGTTACCTACCTTAGTATAACTGCTTGTACTGTTCTGCGTCCGCCGCCTTCCACAAGTACGCCTACCTGCGCAGAGGCTTTAACCCCAACAACGAGTGACTGCGGCAACAAAACAAGATGTTCTAAAAGTAAACCCGATCCTATTTCTGCTGAAACTGTGCAAGAACAATTGATCCTCACAGCCCAATCTATTGAACAATCCCTTGCTGTGCTAGCCGCTGCAGAAGAAGTCGATGGCCCGCCCATTATTAAAACAGCGGCTTTGGTAACACCTGAAGGTGGCATGGGGGGAACGGCAGATATTGATTGGACGGGTCCTGTTGGGCCCCTGTTATATCAATTAGCGAATATTACTGATTACAGATTGAAAACCCTGGGCACAGAACCTGCGATCCCCATTATCGTTTCCATTGCGGGAAAATGTTTAGTAATAGCCGATATTCTGCAAAACGCCAGTTTACAAACCGCAAAACGTGCGCACATTTTAGTGTTTCCTGAAAATCGCTTGATTGAATTAAGGTATTTATCCCCATGAAGCAGCTGCCAAAATGGCTACTCATCTTATTTTTTTTTATAAGCGGTTGTGCGACTAAATGCGATAACAGTCTTGACGGTATTCAAAGACTCACCAGAGACAGTGCAGGGACCAGTAAAATTGGGGCGATCCGCGGCCAATCTTTACGTGATTCAGCGCTTAGCATGGGCGCCAGAGCTGGGCTTGCCTGTCGGGCAAACCAGATTAATGCCATTTTATTACAACAAGAACCGCTGCTTTATCGTGTATTCAATTTCAATGCCATTATGCTAGATAAAAGTGTTTTACCGCCTGTATTGATTGAAGGACGCAATACCCTAAATTTAGCGGGTCCAGAAGTGATTCGGATCAGTGATCGCACTTATAGCATTCTTGCCCAAGCGAGATTTGTAACAGCCCCGCCCAGTTGGAGAGATTATCTTTGGATGAATTTTTGTCCTCCCGAAACTCCCGATCGCAGCTTATTGCCTAAATCCCAGGCAGAACGTCTATTATGGAAGAAATATGTTGAGGAAGGTTGGCAGGCGGGATTTAAGCAAGGTGACACCATCTTTCGAGAAAATATTGGTCGACTTAAACGTGATTTCGAAGGCATGTTACGTTATCGTACATTGCTTGCACAAAATATGGTGAGTCCGCCCTTTGTGGCTGCCATGGATCTGGGCGTCACTGGTGGCGGTGCTGACATGACCATTAACGATCGCATCTTGCGCATTACCGCTTTACCTGCGCTACAAAGTGATAGTCAATCATGGAAGACAGAGATAACACCCAATGAGTGAATTTTTACTACCAGATGAACCTCTACGTTTTACAACAGAAGCCTTAGATAGATTATTGCTGCATTGTGTCAAACTCGAAGCTTCGGATATCACCTTGCAATCAGGCA
>CAZCHZ010000349.1:0-1632 GCA_964498615.1 uncultured Legionellaceae bacterium
CAGAAATAAGCCAGCCCTACATAAAGTTTACGGATAAAATGTCGCGCTGCTAGAAAGTTATGGGCTCATTTACGCGGGGTTTGAACGCATCCATCAAAATGCTGAAATAATGAAACAGGCGCCCTCGCCTTTCTGTGATTATGCTGATCAGGCATGTACCCTGGCCTTGGGACATGCAGCTCATTGTGCAGGCATTTTAGGGGCCACAGGAGGACAATTTTTAGATCTATTTCCTGCCCATACTTCTTTAGAATCTTTTAAAGAATTGATTTATAAAAAAACGATTACTCTTTTTGAAGTCTCGCTTTGTTTAGGATGGGTTTTTGGCGGAGGTTTGCTCGATCAATTTGAACGAGTCAAAAAAGCTGCGTACCATTTAGGCATGGCCTTTCAAATCGCAGATGATTTGGCAGATATTCATCAAGATGACAAAGGTCCTAATATTGCGAAATTTTTAGGAAAAGAACGATGTGTCGCTGTGTTTCAAAATGAGATGGGCCATTTCAAACAAGAATTGATCGAATTGGATATTGCCACACCATCTTTTGAAAAGATGTGCGATATGTTAGTCAAAACAACTCAATCTTAAGCGTTAGCAGATTCAACTTCAGGCGCGCCTTTTAAAATCGAAGCATTATCTTTGCACTTGTTGTAGATAAGTTTTTCGATTTCAGAAGCAAGATCTGGATTCTTTTTCAGCTCATCACGTGCTGCTTCTCTTCCTTGACCAAGGCGCTGAGAACCAAAGCTAAACCACGCTCCTTTCTTTTCAATAATATTCAACTGAGCGCCTAGATCAATGATGGAACCGAGACGTGAAATCCCTTCATTGAAAATAATATCAAATTCTGCTGTTTGGAATGGGGCTGCGAGTTTATTTTTCACAACTTTCACCTTGACGCGGTTTCCGATTTCGCTATTGTCAGGGCCTTTGATGCCTCCAATGCGCCGTATATCCAACCGTACTGTAGCGTAAAATTTCAGCGCTCGGCCGCCTGTAGTTGTTTCAGGATTGCCAAACATAACGCCGATTTTTTCGCGGATCTGGTTAATGAAAACCGCACAGGTATTGCTTTTTGAAAGTGTTGAAGTCAATTTACGCAAAGCTTGCGACATCATTCTAGCTTGTAGTCCCATGTGAGAATCGCCAATTTCTCCCTCTAATTCATTTTTTGGAACGAGGGCTGCAACCGAGTCGATGACAATGACATCAAGTGCGTTTGAGCGCGCCAGCATTTCAGCAATGTTAAGCGCTTCTTCTCCAGAATCTGGCTGGCAGATCATGAGTTCATTGAGATTGACGCCGATTCTTGCAGCATAACCGGGATCAAGAGCATGCTCCGCATCGATGTAAGCAGCAATTCCACCTGTTTTTTGCGCATTCGCCACAATATGCGTCGCGAGTGTGGACTTACCAGAAGACTCAGGACCGTAAATTTCAACAATTCTTCCTCTAGGGACGCCTCCGCAGCCTAAAGCAATATCAAGGGCGACCGACCCTGTAGAAATAACACTGATCTCTTTAGTAGCTTGGTGTTTGCCAAGCGTCATGATCGAACCTTCGCCAAAATGTTTCTCAATATGAGATTTTGCAAGCTCTAGTGCCTTTTTCTTTCCGTCATCTGCTGCCAT
>CAZCHZ010000350.1:0-1629 GCA_964498615.1 uncultured Legionellaceae bacterium
AAATTATTTTAGTTTATAGTAACTACTCTTGGTTGAACCTCTTTTTAGAATGTAACCTTTTTTTGTTAATGATTGTAATAAGCGAAAAGCTTGCTGCCTTGAGACGTTAAGTTCTCGCACAATATCTGCTGAGCTGGCTTCTTTATACCGTTGTAGCAATTGTCAACATAATTGTTACTATATTTGTTACTATTTTTTATTATATTCTCACGCTTCACACGCTCCAATACACATCTTTTCCTGGCTGAATTTTTGCGCCGCATTTGTGCTGTGCTGATAATAAAGCGTCTTAATCTTCGACTGCCAGGCAAAGATATACAGCGAGTTAATATCTTTTGTGGGAACGCTCGGGTTCACCATCAAATTGAGCGATTGGCCCTGATCAATAAACTGCTGACGCGCTGCGGCATGATCGATAATGACTATCTGATCTATTTCGCAGAACGTTTTAAATACTTCCTTTTCATGATCGGTCAAAAACTCAAGATGTTGTACCGAGCCATCATGGTTGCGAATGGAATCCCATGTTTCTTTGTTATCTTTGCCTTTTTCTTTGAGCAGTTTTTCCAGGAATGGATTTTTAATGGTTACCTTCATCTTGGCAATGTCTTTTACATAACAATTGGACCACACCGGCTCAATGCTTTGCGAGACCTGCCCTAAGATAAATGCCGATGAGGTTGTTGGCGCAATAGCATTTAATGTGGCATTGCGGCGACCATATCCTTTCAAAAGTGATGGTTCGCCGTATTCTTTAGCCATTTGCTTGGATGCAGCATAGCAGCGCTCCTGAATAAATTTAAATATCTCTACATTCACTTTTTTTGCTTCTTTGCTTTCGAGTGCAATCATTTTGGACTGGAGATATGAATGCCAGCCAAGGACCCCAACTCCCAGTGCACGGTTTGCAACTGCAAAGTTGTAGGCACGCTCCATAAAGTAGAACGATTTTTTGTCTGATTCTTTCTTGGAATCGCGCATTGCCTCAAGCTTGTTAATAAACTCGGTCATCACTGCATCGAGGAAATAGGTCATCGTTTCCGCAGCATCAGTGTTTTTCCACTTATCGTAATGTAAAATGTTCAGCGATGAAAGGTCGCAAACAAACGACCATTTATCATTTGTTGGCAACATAATCTCAGAACAAAGGTTACTATGGCGGATCGGCAGCTTATTATCTTTATACACATCAACCGTATAGTTATTCACATTATCTTTAAAGAAAATGTACGGATATCCCATCTCCACACGCCGCTGGATTACTTTTGCCCAGATGCTCCGTTTCTTTTTATCTCCATCAACCATTTCTTGCATCCATTTATCAGTAACGGTAACTGCATGCGTTAATTCTTGAATCGGGTTTCCTTCGGTTCCGATTTCGAGAAATTCTTCGATATCCGGGTGCTCAACAGGCAAATAGGGAGAAAAGTGCCCTCGGCGAGTTGACCCCTGGCTTACCACGTTAATCATTGTTTCAAATAGCTTCATAAAATGGACCGCACCAGATGAGACGCCATTATCTGTGATAGCAGCGCCACGATGCCTTAATTCACCAAAATAGCCACCAGTTCCGCCACCGAATTTGCTCATCATGCCTACCTCTGCCTGTGTGTAGAGAATATCGGCCAT
>CAZCHZ010000351.1:0-1624 GCA_964498615.1 uncultured Legionellaceae bacterium
TGTACATATACACCAGGCAAAAATACAGCTATTTTAGGCACAACCTGGATTGAAGGACATTGGGCTTGTTCACAATATAAAATTACAGGCGATCAAGGCGAATGCACAAACTGGGATTGGAAACCAGGCCGCTGGTCGAGTAATGCCGCAGAACAATATTAACCTTTGTTTAATTGTCATAAAAACCCGCTGTAATGCGGGTTTTTTTACACACTAAAAATCATGAAAATATTTTCACATTTAAAACATGCATCTGCACGCATTCATATCGCATATTAATTAAAAACACAAAGCAATATTGCAAAAAACATAGAAAAATGAGATAATCATCGAACCATAAGACATAAATTAACCAATTTAGTCTAATTTTAATATAAATACAATTAAATAATTATTATCGGGGGATATACACATGGCTGCATCTAGAGAACATATAACATATGAGAACATAGCTAACGAAATTGTTGAAGCTATAAACCAGGCTTCCATAAATTACCGTGGTGCCGCTGCAGGAACTCAACTAAAAGGTACACAAACCGCAGAATCAATAAAAGCACAAAACGCTAAAGATATTGGACAACTTCTATCTTTATTTCCTAAGTTCATTGCCCTAGGAAGAGCTGCAGCCGCTCGCGACGACAAAGGATTAAACGATGCAATAGCAAAACTCTTACCCATTGGAAGAACAACCCTAAATGCAGGAACGGATGCCCGCGATATGAGAATGAATGTATTAATTAAAAACTTGCAAGGAAAAATCAAAGCATACATAGATGATCTTAAAGCAGGAAAAGCCTTAGCACCGGAACTGGCTCAAATTGATAAATATCAAGGTCAACTTGAGACTGCACAACGGGAAGCACGCACCATTAGTGAAATTGACACAAAACGCGCCATGGAAAAAGTGGGGGTTACTCCGGCTAAAGACAGCATCACAGACAGACATGCCGATCGGCAACGCCTTCAAACTCAGCGAGAATTGGAAGAATTAAGAGCATTAATGCGAACCAGACTCCAGACAGCTAATCAAAACGTAGCTCAAATAGAATTGATAACAGGAAAAACTGAAGAAACCATAAAATATAAAGGGGAAATCCAAGCTACGGAAAAGACGTTAGACACTCTTACCAAACTTAATGCACCAGAGATTGAGAAAAACATCTTGATACTTTGTGCAGCGATCGGCGAATCGCTAGCAAAAGCACTGCAAACGCGACTTCAAATTGCGGAACAAGGTGTGCTAAAGGCGCATGAACAATTTGCTACTGGTGTAGTTGATATAGAACAGACGAACTTAGCAGTTCATAAATCAGTCATAGAACAAATTAAAGAAACCGGACTGCGATTGCAAAAACATGATGAAGCATTAGCAGAAATGGCACGCACACAAACTGCACAACATCAAAAAGAAGATGCGTTATTTGTTAAACAAGCAGAACGGATAGATCAAGTAAAACTCGAGATGGATGAACAAAACAAAAAACTTGAAGCATTACAAATGCAGAACTTTACGTTGACTACTCAAGTGAAAGAAGCTGAACAGCATGCTAAAGATGCTGATGTTAAAATCGAGCTCTTGAATAAGCAACATGAAGCAGCAGAGAAAAAGTTACGCGCCGAAAAC
>CAZCHZ010000352.1:0-1619 GCA_964498615.1 uncultured Legionellaceae bacterium
TTTGTGTTAGTACGTTTGTAATTGTAGATGTCTGGAGAAAAAGGGTTTTAGGGAGGTGTTCAGTGAAACACTTAAGTGGTCCTGTTTCAATTGCGCAGCATGCAGGACAAACGGCGAGTTTCGGATTTGTCTATTTTGTCAGTTTCTTAGCCATCATCAGTATCAGCTTAGGTGTGATTAATCTCTTACCCATTCCCATGTTAGATGGTGGAAATTTAGTCTATTGTCTATGGGAACTCATTACCGGGCACCCCGTTTCAGAAGAAGTGCAAGTGATTGGCGTTTGGATTGGCGGCGGCTTTATTTTGATGATCACCATCATCGCTTTATATAATGATTTAATGCGATTTTAATTTTGTTCATCATGCCAGTTTCCGTCAAATACTGTCCTTTTATTTGAGCCCTTTTGTCATGCCAGCCTGCGCTGGCATGACAGGTTAGTATCTAGAGGGTTTTATGTTTGGGGCTTGCACCTGCGCGGATGCAGCTAGATTACCTCGAGACAACATGAAAGGTTTTCTTGGTGGAGGAAGCGCTCCTGATATTTCTTTTTCACCTTGTGGAAGTTCTTTCTTAGCATCCTTTTTTACTTCATCAGCTTGCAGACAAGGTTGTTCATCATGTTCTTTAGTCTTAGCTTTGAGATTTTGCATTGCTGCAGCGGTATTATCGGGTGTGGCTGCCATTTTTATCTCCTCTAATTAAAAGTTGTTAATTTTACCTTATTTTGAATATTTTAGCATCTCATGGTCAATAGACAAAGTCAAGATACTTATCTTAAAAAATAAATTTAGTTTTTAAACTAAATTTAGGGCCATGATTAAAATGCAAAACAACTCCCCATATTTTGTGATAGTATATGCGCTTTGTATGGGTTAGTGGATAAGTATTGATGAAAATGAGTAGACTGATAAAAAGTTTTAGCCTTATATCTATTTTATTAGCCAGCCTTGTTGCAACAGAGGCAATGGCCTTTCAACCATTTGTGGTGAAACGAATTCGTATTCAAGGGCTACAAAGAGTCTCCGAGGCGGCTGTTTTAAATGAACTGCCTGTACATATTGGGGAAAGTTTATCAGAAGAAGAAGCCAGCGAAGCTATTCGTGCGCTATATCAAACCGGCTTTTTTAAGGAAGTGACCTTAGCCAGAGATGGTAATACTTTAGTTGTAAGACTGGTAGAACGAGCCACTATTAGCAAGTTAACCATCAATGGCATTAAAGATAAGGATAAAATCATTAAGTTGCTAAGAGAAGCAGGGGTTGCTGAAGGGCGGATGTATGATGCTGCCGTCTTAGCGAATGCGAAAAAAGAATTAGAAAAACATTATTTTAGCAAGGGAAAGTATGGCGTTAAAATTGATAGTGCTGTGCAATTTACAAAAGAAGGCTTATTGGAATTATGCATTTCTATTTATGAAGGAGATGTCGCACGCATCAAGAAGATTAATATTATTGGAAATTGTGTATTTTCTAAAAGTGAATTGACAAAAGATTTTCACTCTAACACAAGCAATTGGTTATCTTGGTTTACGGGGGACGATCAATATGCCAAAGAAAAACTGAATGCAGATTTAGAAACCTTGCGTTCTTATTATATGGATAGAGGTTACATTCAAA
>CAZCHZ010000353.1:0-1605 GCA_964498615.1 uncultured Legionellaceae bacterium
AATATAGATTTGGATTTACCCGCCACAGGCGCAGCAGCTGGAGGTTTATAGGAGTTGTCAGCTAAATGACAAATCGGCTCATCAGCCTCGCTTTCCGTATGCTTTTCAGCCTCCTTTTCCCATGCAGGTTCTTCTTTTTCTCCGGCGATTTCTTCCAAACTTGAATCTTTTTCCTCTTCTATTTTAGGCCGGGAAAGATCCTCAAGGCTGCTTGTTGATTCTACGGCGGTATTAGCTGCTCCATTTTTTTTATACTGAAGGATCATAGCGGCTTCACTTCCGTCAGAATCAGCATGAAGGATGGGGGCAAGACTTTCTGCAATTTCTGATACCTCAAGATGATCTAGAGTTTCAGAAAGTTTATCAACGGTTATTTTTTGAGCAAACCCGCTAGTTTCAAGCAAAATTACATCATCAGCTTTGATTTGTCCCGAATATGCTTCAATTTGCCCGGGCGTGCCTGCTGCAACGGTGGCAACTTTGCCATTTCTTCTTAGGATGACTTTACCACCTGATACCACCACGAGGTATAAAACTTCGCCGGTTAAATTGGCTAACACAAGTGAAATATTTGAAAGGTCGCCAACATCAATCGTTGCTTGCTCAATTGCTTTTTTGATATTTTCTAAGCTTTTTTCGTCTTGTGAAAAATATTCTCTTTGAATCCGTTCAAGCAGATCTTTTCCGGCCGCCGCAATAGATTTTTCTCCCGCTTCGCGGGATTTTGTACTGGATACTTTAACTTTTGGATCGGTAGCATCCTCTTCAGGTTCGTCAGGAGTTTCCTCGGTGCTTGCTTCAGAAGAAGATGCGCTTTTCATGCTCAGTACTACGTATAAGTTAATAGTTGAGTAGACCTGAGCCCAGGTGGTTGGGGTTGAATTTGATACAATCTTAGACAGTAGGATATTGGAATCCATGCTATAAGGATAACACTGCTAAGACTAAAAGCGCAATAGTCGCGAAAAAGTGTAAAACAGCAGCCGTGTTAAGAAATGGGGAAAAACCAATTTGATTAACTATTTTATTTAAATTTCCTATCTGAATTGCAACAATTAGAGCAAAAAGCCCATACAGCGAAATCAATATTATTAATGCAAATCTAAAAATAAAATCCTGGCTTGATATTAAGTTGTTTAATAAATCCATATTTTTAACTTGTTAAAAATATGCATCAGGCATGAAATGCCTGAGCATCTTTAATTACCAAAGGCTACCTCGGTCCTCCTATCATGTCTGCTATAATCCTAACAATCCTAGCCGGTTCAGGTGATCTGTCAAACAAAAAATTAGGTTGAGATCCTGCTGTCTGCATAGCAACGTCTCCGTAATTGAAAATTGTTCTGATTGACCCAATCTGGTTATATGAAACATCTTCAACAAGATTGAGCCTTGTCTCGCTTACGTTTTTTGATAAAATTCCAACAACATCAAAATCAATAATTCTTTTAGTAGTAACTAAGCCAATATTAAAATACCATGTTGCAAACTGAAGTAAAATAAAGCCTGCGACAATAATATAATAAAAGACGGCTGCAATTAATTGTGTATCTCCTGACAATGTAAAGAAAGGTGTAAACAAAAAAGAAAAGGCCCTTATTAATA
>CAZCHZ010000354.1:0-1604 GCA_964498615.1 uncultured Legionellaceae bacterium
GAAAAATAATTAATATTAAAATTTTTGAAAATATCCGCTTCTTCAAGGCTGGGAAAAACCGCATAACCAATTCTTCCCCCTGTCCAGGCATAACTTTTAGAAAAACCGCTACTAATAATAGTGCGCCCTTGCATGCCTGGAATGCTTGCAATTGAATGATGTTTCTTATTTCCGAAAATAATATTTTCATAAATTTCATCTGAATATACTCTTGCACCAGGGGGTGCTTTTTCTAAAATAACACGACTTAAGTCTGTTAATTGATCGAGACTGGCAATACCGCCTGTGGGGTTAGAAGGAAAATTTAAAAAAATTAATTTTGTTTTTGGACTAAGCACTTTTGCTAGATCTTCTGTCGTAAAGGTAAAACCTTTGTCTTCTCTTAGAAATATGGGTTTGGGGATGGCACCGACATAACGGATAAAAGATTCATAAATTGGAAATCCTGGGCTAGGATAAATGACTTCGTCACCAGGATTACAATATATGGCCTGACTAAATCCAATGGCGGGTTTAGCACCTGGAAAGACGATAACATGTTCGGGTGATACGGTTATTCCCCTGGTTTGATAAATGTGTTGGCTGATGGCTTCCCGTAGAGATAATAGTCCCTTAGGATCGCAATAATGCGTATTGTTCAGATCAAGCTGTTTTTTAATTTCTTCCTTGATAAAATCAGGTGTATTAAAGTCAGGTTCGCCAAGATTTAGTTTAATTACTTGATGACCATTCACTTCTACTTCCGCGATATGCGGACCCATTTTAAAAGCATTTTCTGTATCAATTGCAAAAATGCGATCAGCAAACATAGAGGATCCCCACTTTACTCCCGAGACTTTAAGTATAGGAAAAAAAAATTCCCTAAAGCGCGGATATGCATTACAATTCTGACCAATGATGACTTCAATATTGATTGACAGTTTGAATCCGGCACAGCGGGCGGCAGTGATGGCGCCCTGTAGACCCTTATTGGTCTTGGCAGGCGCTGGCAGTGGAAAAACACGTGTCTTGGTACATCGTATTGCTTGGTATATCACTCAACAAGAAATTTCTGCTTATAGCATTTTGGCAGTTACCTTTACCAACAAGGCCGCAGCAGAAATGCGAAGCCGCATAGAAAGCATGGTGGGTCTGGCCGCAAGAAACATGTGGATAGGCACTTTTCATGGCCTGTCGCATAAACTTTTGCGCTTGCATTGGAAAGAAGCGGGTCTCATTGAAAATTTTCAAGTGATTGATGCCGAAGATCAACTGCATATCATCAAACGTGTGATGAAAGCGCTCAATATTAATGAAGAACGTTGGGAGCCTAAGAAGGCACAGAATTTTATTTGTCGCAAAAAAGATGAGGGTCTTCGCGCATCTCGATTACCCAATGCTGAGGGCGCCTATGAGCAAGTGATGGGAGATATTTATAGGGCATACGAAAAGTATTGTATAGAAAATAGTCTGGTTGATTTTGGTGAGCTTTTGTTACGTAGCTATGAAATGTTAAAAAACGTACCAGAATTACTTGCACATTATCAAACCTTTTTTCTGCATTTTTTGTTTGATGAATTTCAAGATAATAAGATTATCTAATATCTTTGGTTATATTTATTAGT
>CAZCHZ010000355.1:0-1604 GCA_964498615.1 uncultured Legionellaceae bacterium
TCAGTGGTAGAGCACCACCTTGACATGGTGGTGGTCGGTGGTTCGATCCCACTCGCGCCTACCAATGTTTTTTTATAGTAGATATTAGTGAATATGCCTAACATTACCTTACCGGATGGTAAAAAGTTACATTTTGACAAACCTCTAAAGGTTTCTGAGCTCGCCCTGTCTATTGGCGCAGGCTTGGCTAAAGCTGCCCTGGCTGCCAAGGTGGGAGATAAGTTAGTTGATCTCAGCTACACCCTGGATCAGGATACGACAGTGTCCATTGTTACCGAGCGCGACCAGGAAGGCTTAGAAGTCATTCGCCATTCCTGTGCACATTTATTGGCACAGGCTGTGCAAACCCTATTTCCAAAGGCCCAAGTGACAATTGGTCCTGTGATAGAAGATGGTTTTTACTACGATTTTGCTTTTGAACGCGCGTTTACGCCTGAAGATTTATTGGCGATAGAAGAGGAGATGCATAAATTAGCAGCAAAAGATTTAGAAGTGCATCGCAAAATATTACCTAGAGATGAAGCCATCGCCTTGTTTGAAAAAAAAGGTGAACATTATAAGGTTGAAATTATTCGGGATATTCCGGGAGACGAACCGCTTTCTTTTTATACCCAGGGCGATTTTATCGATCTCTGTCGAGGTCCACATGTGCCAAGTACTGGGAAAATTAAAGCATTTAAACTTACCAAGGTAGCCGGTGCTTATTGGCGGGGAGATGTAAAAAACGCCATGCTACAACGTATTTATGGCACTGCCTGGGCAAATAAAAAAGATCTGGATGCCTATCTTTTGCGTGTTGAAGAAGCGGAAAAACGGGATCATCGCAAAATAGGAAAAAAACTCGATTTATTTCATTTACAAGAAGAAGCCCCAGGCATGGTGTTTTGGCATCCCAAGGGCTGGATAGTGTATCAAGTCATCGAACAATACATCCGCAATTTGCTGAAAAAAGAAGGTTATCAAGAAGTGCGCACTCCCCAGGTTGTCAACAGAAGTTTATGGGAACGCTCTGGTCATTGGGCAACGTTTCGAAACAATATGTTTACCTTGCAAATTGACGAAAAAGATTTTGCCATTAAACCCATGAGTTGCCCCTGCCATGTGCAAATTTTCAATCAGGGCATGAAAAGTTATCGCGATCTCCCTTTACGTATGTCCGAGTTTGGATCTTGTCATCGCAACGAACCCTCCGGGGCGCTCCATGGTTTGATGCGGGTACGTCACTTTGTGCAAGATGATGGGCACATTTTTTGTACTGAAGCCCAAATTCAAGAAGAAGTGGTGGCTTTTAATACTACCTTGTTAAATGCCTATAAAGATTTTGGATTTGATGAGTTGATAATCAAACTCGCCACTCGCCCCACAGAAAGGGTGGGATCGGATGAGACCTGGGACAAGGCAGAAGCCGCCCTCAAAGCAGCGCTCAAAGAAACAGGGATGAGTTGGACCCTGTCCCCAGGGGAAGGTGCCTTTTACGGGCCTAAGATTGAATATTCTTGCCGTGACAGCATCGGGCGTGTATGGCAGTGTGGTACAGTGCATGTAGATTTCTCTATTCCAAGGCGCTTGGGCGGTAGTTATATAGGCATCTACGGTGAACTTGT
>CAZCHZ010000356.1:0-1604 GCA_964498615.1 uncultured Legionellaceae bacterium
TGTTTTATTTTTTTTAAAAAAAATAGCTTGTTCTTTTGCAGTAAGAAATTAACGTTTATAAGAATTATTTATAAGACACTCTAGCATGTAACCCCAAAATTCTATGATTCTGCTAAAGTCACTTATTTCGTTTTTCTTTAAGAAGTTTGTTGCGTTTTGTAAGTATTTATCAATATCAGCTAAGGGTTCACCTGCTGTAAATGCAGTCAATATAATAAATATATTGCAATAATTACTGTAAAGAAGATCGCCAACATCACGACAAGAATAGTATGCTTTTAACAATATTTCTAAACTTTTATCAAGAGGGTATCTCCAAGGATCAATGGTGCACCCTAAAATAAAATTACTTTTACCTTCAAAGTTTGGAGTGAGTTGTATTAGCTTAAGCCTGTCGTAAAGATCTACAAAATCAATGCCTTTTTTATACCAGTTTAATGCATGCATGATAGTAAAAGCATAAATTAAAAAAGAAAAAGCAGTGCTTTGTGCATAGCCATAACGAAAGCTAAGCAATACATTGGTACATGCTAGCAATACAAACAATTCTTGATTGACAATGAATGCACTATTGAGTAATTGACTGGTTAAATCAATTAAAGCTTGGTATTCTTTGGATTCCATAGGCACTAATTTGATAGTTTTTGTGTTATACATGCTGATTTTTAGTACACTCCACAATACATTCAGCATATTAGGTTTAAACGGAACGTGAATATTATTGGCAGCTAGAGCTTGTAATCCTAGAGCGAGAGATTCTTCGTGTCGATCAAGTGTTGCTAGCATTTCACAATTGAGTCTATAAATTTCTATGGCAAGTAGAGGTGTTTTCGCATTTGCTAATAATTGTTTGAAGCCCGCTTCAGCTTCTTTTGATTCGCGCGTTAAATATTGGCAAATGGATTGTCCTTTAAGTAATTCAAAATAAAGATTATCTTTTTCTTGTAAATGACAATCTTGTAATAGATTCAAACCAGCATGGAAATATTCTTTAGCTGCTTGATAAGCAGTTGATGCTTTTGCTCTTTTCCCTGCCCATAGATTATATTGAGCTAATTCTATTTTTTCTACAGGATCATTAATGAGATTTAAGCTACGATTAAAATGATTTACAATATTAAATATATCTTCAGTTTTTTCTTCCAATGGTTTTTCTTTAAGTAATAATCGTCCGATTTGTAAATGGATTTGTTGTTTTGTTGTATCAGGAATCAACTGATATGCGGCTTGTTGAATACGATCATGTGTAAAGCGATATTCATTTTTCTCAGCAAGTTTTGATGTAACATTGATAGTCATTTCTTCTAATAGTCGGATATTTCCACTAATAGGAGTAATAAAAATAGCACTTGTTGCCTCGATAATGGATTTTCCCATTTCTTTCAGAGATTTTTCACTAATGATACTTAAAGTTTCTAGTAAAAAAGTATGTCCTATACAGGATGCTAGTTCTAACAATTTTTGTGTATTTTCTGGTAATTGACGAATGCGTGCAATAACGAGATCAACTACATTTTCAGTGATAGAGGACTTGCGAATTTTTTCGATATCCCATTTCCATTCTCGATCTTGATAAGAAAAAAATAATAATTTTTCTTTGAAAA
>CAZCHZ010000357.1:0-1602 GCA_964498615.1 uncultured Legionellaceae bacterium
AATTTGCTGTCTCTGCTGAAGAAAGTGCAGCTTTGCCACTGGGTAGCGAAGTCACCATCGATTTATTTAAAGTGGGTCAAGCTGTCGATGTCACGGGTATTACTAAGGGGCGCGGATTTACGGGTGTTATCACGCGCTGGAATTTCAGTTCACAACGTGCTTCCCATGGTAACTCTTTATCGCATAATGCGCCGGGTTCTATTGGCCAAAATCAGTCTCCGGGTCGTGTGTTTAAAGGTAAGAAAATGGCCGGACATTATGGTAATACAAGGCAAACAATTCAGAATTTACAAATTGTTCGAATTGATACAAAGCGTAATATGCTCCTTATCAAAGGTGCGGTACCTGGGGCAAAAGGTGGCATGTTAATTGTTTGCCCATCTGTCAAACAAGGAGGGGCATAATGGAATTATCAGTCGTCATGTCCAAAAAAGGAAAGTCTTCTGGCGGATTACAAGTATCTGATACGCTTTTTGGACGTGAATTTAATGAAGCTTTAGTGCATCAAGTAGTGAATGCTTATTTAGCGGGTGCAAGAAAAGGTACTCGTGGTCAAAAAACCCGTGCAGAAGTGAGTGGTGGAGGAAGAAAACCTTGGAATCAAAAGGGGACGGGTCAGGCACGTGCCGGGACAATTCGTAGTCCATTGTGGAGAGGCGGTGGTAAAGTATTTGCAGCCAAAACACAAGATCATAGCCAAAAAGTGAATCGCAAAATGTATCGCGGTGCGATGCAAGCAATATTGTCAGAACTGGTCAGACAAAATCGTTTGATAGTGGTAGACAGTGAAAACTTTGCATTCTCTAAACCCAAAACACGTGATTTATTAGATAGATTAAAAACTTTAGGTGTAGAACAAGCACTCATTGTTATTGATGTCTGGAATGATAATCTCTATCTTTCTGCTAGAAATTTACCCAGAGTGGATATTAGGCAGGCCTCTAATGTGGATCCTGTCAGTCTTGTGAAGTTTGATAAAGTGTTGATGACAACCGATGCTGTGCGCAAATTAGAAGAGGTGCTGAAGTGAACGAACATAATATCATTCTTGGTGCCTATACCAGTGAAAAGGGGGTGCGCCTTGCGGATAAGCATGGGCAGATTGTATTTAGGGTAGCTAAAAAAGCCAAGAAACCTCAGATTAAGAAGGCTGTCGAAAAGCTATTTGCCGTCAATGTCATCGATGTGCAAACGGTGAATATTTCTGGCAAGCGCAAGCACTTTAAGCAATTGCCCGGAAAGCGTTCTGATTGTAAAAAAGCCTATGTGTCTTTGGCATCGGGCCAAGATATTAATTTTGCGAATTTTCAATGATGAGACTCGAGAGTAACGTATGCCAATTGTAAAAACGAAACCAACATCCCCGGGCAGACGGGGTCTAGTGAAGGTGGTGACTCCAAACTTACATAAGGGGAAACCGCATCAAGCTTTAGTTGCCCCCAAAAAGGCAAATTCTGGGCGAAATTGTTATGGTCGCATCACACAATGGCAACGTGGCGGTGGACATAAACAACATTATCGTGTTATCGATTGGAAACGTCGAAAGACGGGAATTAAAGGCATTGTGGATCGATTGGAATATGATCCTAATCGAAGCGCACA
>CAZCHZ010000358.1:0-1602 GCA_964498615.1 uncultured Legionellaceae bacterium
CCAACTTCATAGAGCATGATCCCCGGCTTTAAAATGGCGATCGAGCGCATCAGGCACTCATAGGAAACGTCCATCACATTCTTTTTTTCTGCGCTTATAGGGCTTATTGCCACCATTTTACTGCAATCTCCAAAATAATCATGATAAATAGTGCTGACATCAATATTCACAATATCGCCGTCTTTGAGCGGTACATCATCGGGATATCCATGGCAGATCACGTCATTTAAAGAGGTACAAATAGAATAAGGATAAGGAGGAGAGCCATAACCGAGAGGAGCAGGAATTGCATGTGCCTTCTCATGCAGCTCGCGTGCATATTGGTCCAATTCAAGTGTTGTGACACCTGCTTTTGCCATCTTGCAAATTTTATCCAGAATTTCCGCAGCTAAATGGCAGGCTTTGCGAATCCCTTTGATCTGATGTTCATTTTTTAAAACAATGCCATAGCGTTTCAAATATTCACGTTTCAAATCTCCGTTTAGCGAGGACGGTTCTGGAAAATTGCAGTTTTTTCATTTTTTTCCGCTTCCGCACCAGCAGGGATCATTTCTATTGATATTCATGATTACCTATGGGCACACATAGCCGCCGTCAATCAACCAATCGGCGCCTGTGACAAATTTTGATTTTGGGCTGGCCAGATATAACACAGCTTCTGCAATATCATCAGGATCACCTAGAGTTTTTAAAGGTGTTTTCTCGATCCAACTTGGATGAAGAGCCTTTGCTGGCTCAAGCATTTTTGTATCGATATAGCCTGGAGAGATTGCATTGACCCGAATATGGTGAGGGGCCCATTCCACAGCAAGACTTTTAGTCAGCATGCCAACGCCGCCTTTTGCTGCATTATAATGACACTGTTTTTGAGGCTGTACAACAATATGACCGCAAATAGAGGAAATATTAATGATGGAACCGCCTTTTCCTTGCTCGATCATTTTCTTTCCGGCAGCTTGCGAGCAGAGAAAAACGCCCGTTAAATTCACATCGATCATTCTTTGCCAATCTGAATAGCACATCTCTTCACATGCCACTCCTTGGGCTATTCCTGCATTATTGACCAGAATATCAATGGATCCCCATCGCGCAATCACAGAAGCGACCGCTTTTTCAACTTGCTTTGGATCCGCCACATCGCATTGGCAAACAAAGGCATCTACGCCATACGTCTCTTTAATTTTTTGTACCACTTTTTCAGCATCTTCAGTTGTTTTATTTGCTGCCACAGCAACATTGGCGCCTTCTCTTGCGAAGGCAAGCGCGCATGCTTCGCCAATCCCACGCGAGCCTCCGGTCACTAAGGCATTGAATCCTTTTAAATCTTGAGCAAAAGAAACGCTAGAAAGAGAAACTATAAATGCTAAAATAAAACCAAACATATTAACCTCAATAATAAAGGGCAGAAGTCTATTTGGAAATAGAATATTTAAGCAATATATACCCAAGGAACTTCGAAATTTGGTTTCTGACAGCGTCGGCTTCCTCTCGAAATTCCGATCTTCGCTCGTGCCTTGCTCCCGAGCAATGGTCACTCGCTCCAGATCAAAATTTTGAGAGGCTTCCTTGTCAAATTCCCAATTTTCGAAGTTCCTTGGGTAT
>CAZCHZ010000359.1:0-1599 GCA_964498615.1 uncultured Legionellaceae bacterium
AATTGTCGTAAACTGCCCGCTGCTGCATTGCGAGGATTCGCAAATATTTTCTCATTATTTTTAGCTGCACGCGCATTCAGCGCTTTAAAACCCGCCTTTGGCATAAATACTTCACCACGCACCTCTAGCGATTGCGGCACTTGTTCTCCTTGTAAAGTTAAAGGAATGGTGGAAATTGTCCTTAAATTTTCAGTCACCACTTCTCCTGTCATCCCATCACCGCGTGTGGCACCTAAAACAAACAAGCCATTTTCATAATGCAAAGTGACAGCTAATCCATCGAGTTTAGGCTCGCATATATAAGAAATATTTCCACTTAATCCTAATTTTTCTTTCACTTTTCTATCAAAATCAAGCACAGACTCTTCGCTAAAGGCATTTTCTAGGGAAAGCATGGGAATGGCATGGGTTACCTCTTTAAAGCTTGAGAGCGGTTTATCCCCTACTCTCTGCGTGGGAGAATCTAGACTCTTTAGCTCCGGATATTGTGCTTCCAGTTCCAAAAGTCTTTGAAAAAGTTTATCGTACTCTGCATCAGGGATGATAGGCGCATCTAAAACATGATAGCGATAATTATGCTCATTTAACTCATTTCTAAGTTTGGCAACTTGTTTTTGAATATCGCTGTTTATCCTTCCCATTGCATAAATTTATCATAAAAACCCATGCTCTGGCCATTATTTGATATTAATGTATTTTCTGAGCCTCAAATAGAATTTTAAGCAATTGACACATTTTCTTACATTGCGCCTTTCGTTTGATATTATTAATATAAAATTCAACGGTGCGTGGGGATAGGGTTAAAAATTTAGCTATCTCTTTAGTCGATTTTCCTGCCATTAAATGTTGCACGCATTCCATTTCGCGTCCTGATAGGAATAATTTTTTATCTTTATTATATTTGCCAATCTGTGTTAAAAAATCTTTGATAGCGCTTTCTTCTTGTCTCTTGGATTCATTAATTTTTAATTCCGTTTTGATCAAGGCATCCATACTGTTTGTTTTCATTAAATCGCCAGCTTGTTCTTTAAAATGCAGCATAAAACGCTCAAGAATATCTTGATGGTTTATATAAAAATCGATGATGCCCGTGTTTTCTCTGGTGCTTGCAAAAAACCATACTTCAGCACTGTCCTGCCCTCTTTCATATAAAGTATAAATATTCCAAATGTTATGATCATATAATTCCGAATACACACCGCCTGTTGGCATATTGGTATAAATTCGAACGCGAGAGCCATTTTCCGGAATATCTTCGAAATGATAGAAACTAGGATCATTATAATATTGCGATAAAAAATATTTCCGGCTCCACTCTTTATCAGCAGACAAGCGCAACATAGTACCATCTTGATGAATTTTTACATAGCCAAAATTGCTAATTCCAAATTTCAATAAGGGTTCACACATCTTTTCAACCGGCATGGCTGTTTCTTCATTAAATTTAAAAGCTGAAAAATTGAGATTATCAAGTGTGACAAGCATTATCCGCCCCTCCAAAGTTAGCCCAAAAACATACTCGTTGAGACTACCCCAGAAATACATAAACGATAGGATCTTCCCAGAACACAACTAAATAGTAATTAAAATCAATAATAT
>CAZCHZ010000360.1:0-1582 GCA_964498615.1 uncultured Legionellaceae bacterium
TTTTTGGTTTTTTAAATAAAGAAGATAGAAGTTTATTTGAAAAACTCATTGAAATCTCAGGCATCGGGCCCAAAACAGCGCTCAGTCTGCTTGGTCATTTAGAAACCGATCAATTGGCAGCCGCCGTGCAAACCAACGACATTAAATCTCTTATCAAAGTTCCTGGCATTGGCCGGAAAACCGCCGAACGTCTGGTCATTGAACTGCGTGATAAAGTAAAAAATATTATCCCTGCAAAAACAGTAAAGCAAGATGGCCCTGAAGAAGATGCCATCTCTGCCCTTGTTCATTTGGGCTATAATCCAAAAGAAGCCCAAATCGCAGTAAAAAATATTTTAGATAAAGCCGACAAACCGCCATCTCTTTCCCAGATTATTACTTCCGTGCTGAAAAGCAGGTAATCTAATAAAATAGGCCCATGGAATTTGTCCATCGTCCCTATCAAACTTCTGATACCATTGCGGCCATTGCAACAGCTCCTGGCGAAGGACCTGTGGCGATTGTCCGCATTTCCGGAAAAGAGGCAGTGTCAATTGCCAGTAAAATTTTTTCTGGCCCTGTCTCAACCTTCCAATCTCATACCGTGCATTTTGGAAAAATCCTCAATGAACATAGTGAAATGATAGATGAAGTTCTTTTAGTTGTGATGCTCGCTCCTCGAACCTACACGGGCGAAGATACAATTGAGATCCAATGCCATGGCGGCAGTCTTGTGTCCAGAAAAGTCTTGGAAACTGTGCTGAAAGCGGGAGCTCGCGCGGCACTGCCAGGAGAATTTACGTCACGCGCTTTCCTCAATGGCAAATTAGACTTGGCGCAAGCTGAAGCAGTTCAAGAATTAATCGCTGCCAAAAGCGACACAGCCTTGAAAGCTGCAGAGGAACAATTGCAAGGGGCCCTTTCAAAAAAAATCCAAAATTTTCAAAAAGAGCTCGTCGACATTGCCGCTATTCTGGAAGCGTGGGTGGATTTTCCAGAAGAGGGCTTAGAATTTGCCTCGATTGAGGAAGTCTGCGCTTTATTAGAAGATACTGTGGCGAAAATGGAACAATTAAACCAGACGTTTCATTACGGAAAAATGGTCCATACAGGCATTTCACTTTGTTTAGCCGGATCACCAAATGTTGGAAAATCATCGTTAATGAATTTCCTTCTTGGGAAACAGCGCGCCATTGTCACAGACATTCCAGGAACAACACGAGACACATTAGAAGAAGAACTAAGGCTTGGCGGCCTCCATTTCAAACTGATCGATACGGCAGGCATCCGCCAGACTGATGAGGTCATTGAACAAGAAGGAATCCGACGCAGTTTGGCTGCAATGGAACAATCAGATTTAGTTCTGCTTGTGATGGACAGCTCAAGGACTTTAAATCATGAGGATTTAGTTTTAATTGAGAAAGCGCCTCAAGAAAAAACCATCCTGATTTGGAATAAAATCGATCTCCCTCACACGTTTTCAGATTTGCCCTTTGAAACAACCGTAAAAATTTCTGCCAAATCACAGATTGGCTTAAATGAGCTTTTAGAAGCCTTTGAGTCCAAACTTGCAAAAGGCCGGCCTCTATGCAAAGAAGAAGTC
>CAZCHZ010000361.1:0-1568 GCA_964498615.1 uncultured Legionellaceae bacterium
AACCAGGCAGAAGCAGTAAGCCGCCCGCTCACCAACTTCTCCGCAATTGATGAGCTCATGCAGACAAGCCATCTTACTATTATCGGTGTTGGATATACCCTTTACGTAGGTAGCGAACACGAAAGTGAAATGTATCAAGATGCGGCTCGTATTGCATACGAAGCCCATCGCCGCGGGATGATTGCAATTTTTTGGATGTATCCGCGTGGGAAAGCAGTACCATTTGAAAAAGATCCGCATATTATTGCCGGTGCCGCAGGAGTTGGTGCCTGTTTAGGCGCTGATTTCGTAAAAGTAAATTATCCGGTGTTGGCACAAGGCGATACTCGTACGCAAGCTGAGGCTTTGAAAGAAGCCGTTCTTGCAGCCGGGCGTACAAAACTTATCTGTGCAGGTGGTGCTTCTATGGCTCCACGAGATTATTTTCAGATTTTACATGATCAACTCCATATCTCCGGAGCCCATGGCACCGCTGCCGGACGCAATATTCATCAGCGCTCACTGGATGAGGCTCTTCGTTTTTGTAAGGCACTCCACACTCTTATTGTTGAGGGGAAAACTGTTGACGAAGCAATGATAGTGTTCGAAAGCTAACCTCCCTTGCAATTCTCTTCATTTTTCTCCATAATAAAAATATGAAACGTATCAAAGTAGGACTAAACGGATTTGGTCGTATTGGTCGCGCATTCACACGCATCGCTCTACAACGGGATAGTTTTGATTTAGTTGCTATTAATGGCCGTCACTCCGATCCGGTTATGTCAGCATATCTTCTGCAACACGATTCGGTATATCGAACCTATCAAAAACATGTCACCTCAAATGAAAAAGCCATTATTATCGATGGAAAAGAAATTCAGTTGCTGGTAAACGAAGACCCTGCTGCTATCCCCTGGGAGCAGTATGGTGTTGATGTGGTAGTTGATGCAACTGGCGCGTTCACCAAAATGCCCGATCTGCAAAAACATCTCCACGGTTCGGTAAAAAAGGTTATTCTCACTGCCCCTTCGAAAGATGATGAAACGCCACATCTGGTTTTGGGGGTAAATGATAGCACATTTGATTTTAATAGCTGTAGTGTGGTATCAAACTGTTCGTGTACCACAAACTGCGCTTCGCCTATGTTTAAGGTACTCCACGACAACTTTAAGGTGACTTCCGGCTTTCTCACGACTGTACATGCCTATACGCAAACCCAAAGCATGCTCGACGATTCACTTAAAGAAAAAGAGCGTTCGCGCGCTGCACCTCTAAATATTGTGCCATCAACAACGGGTGCTGCAAAAGCGGTTGTCAAAACGCTGCCCGATTTAAAAGGCAAAATTGACGGTATGGCGATGCGTGTGCCTGTTCCAACCGGTTCATTTACCGATGTCACAGCCATGGTTGAAAAATCAACTACCATCGAAGAAGTGAATGCCGCTTTCAAAAAAGCCTCAGAAAATGAAATGAAAGGATACCTTGGCTACGAGACTGAGATACTTGTGTCTTCTGACTATATTGGCAGCCCATATTCATGTACATTTGATGCAAATTATACGAAGGTTATCAACAGAAATATGGTGAAG
>CAZCHZ010000362.1:0-1566 GCA_964498615.1 uncultured Legionellaceae bacterium
GGTCTATCATCGGATTTTAGCAGATGACAAGGGCCCATCGAATAGGTAAACTAGCTTTGACAAGGGTGTGGCTCATGGGGTCAGCAGGCCGCGAGGTGTTGTTCGACTTTGAAATGCCGCCCTTGTCATCTGCATCATCCGAGAGGTCTACCGGGATGGTGCCGATCAACTGATTGTGGCTCTGTAAATAGACGAGACCCGAGGATGATATCTTGAGGGCTTAGTTTAAGGAGTTCACAATGTCTGCTTTAGCACTTCAAATTGGCGTTGATATAGGATGTGCAAACCATTCTGTAGCAATAGGTTTATCAACAGGCCAAATTTTAGAAGAGTTTACAATCGCTCATCAACCACAGGGATTCAAGGACTTTTTCTCTCGGATTGAAGCACATGAGCGGCATTATTCTTGTACAGTTATGGTAGCAATGGAGGGTTATAATGGGTATGCTCGCCCACTGGATAGCATGGTTAGAGCACGGTCTTGGCGCCTTTTCAACATAAATAATATGAAATTGGCACGTTTTAAGGAAATTTTTCCTGGTGCAGCTAAAACGGATGCCTTAGACGCACGAAAAGCCTTGGAATTATTCCAATTACAAGAACACCTACCATTGGCTAAAGGCGTATTGCAAGAAATCCATCCAATTCCCCATGAAAATGCAGTTCTTAAACGTATCACTCGGCGCCGCAAAGAATTAGTGAATGAAAGGACAAGTATCGTAAATCGATTACAAAGCGATTTGCAGGCTGTGTGCCCTGGGATTTTGGAAATAACAACTGATGTTTGCAATAAATGGTTTTTATCATTTATCACAAGCACTAAGAAGCTTGAACAATTGACCAAAATGAGAAGGTCTACGCTACTGAAAATACCTGGGATTGGTAAAAAGTGGTCTGAGATTATTTTAAAGTGGCAACAAGAAGCAAAGTTTAGCGAAGAAGTGTCTTATGTTGGGGAAATGATTTTGGAAGATGCCTGTAGGATCATTGCACTTTGCGAAAAAATTAAAGCCCTCGAGGTCCAAATCGCAGAAGTATCTCAACAATCGATGATGGCCAAAGCTTTAGATTCTATTCCAGGATTTGGTGTAGTGAGTGCGGGCGTAATAGCAGGTGAACTTGGTACAATTGGTCGGTTTAGAAAAGAGAGTAGTTTGGCGCTTTATCTAGGGATGGCCAGTCTCGATAATAGCTCTGGTCGTTATCGTGGTTCTAAAGCGCCCACACATGTGAACACACGGGCTAAAGCGGCAATGATGATTGCAGTCGATCATCACCGAAAACAAGTAGCGAGTTCTCAGCGTTATTATGAAAAAAAACGTGTTGAAGGAAAGAAGCATAACCAAGCTATCCGAGCATTAGGCCGTCATCTTTGTAGAGTAATATTTAAAATGCTTACCCAAGAGAGGTGTTACGAGCTACGTGAAGTTTAATCTTTAGGGTTGACGTTATTTAACCAATCAAAATGAATTGGCTGGAAGTTTTTTGTCAAAATTCATTAAATTAGAGGTCATAAATGATGTATCTATTTTAAAAAATTGTTGCAAATCCCAGCGGGATGTTCAA
>CAZCHZ010000363.1:0-1561 GCA_964498615.1 uncultured Legionellaceae bacterium
TTTAAATTTACATTTTGTACAGAGGTAATTTTTCTGTGCGCGACAGCACCAATGCCTAAATAATTTCCAAATTGCCAGTAATTCAGATTGTGCTGACATTGTTTATCATTTTTTGCAAAAGCGGAAATTTCATAATTTAGCAGATCTGCTTTGGCCAATGTTTCTTGGCCTGCTTCGTATATATCCCAAATAAGCTCATCTTGGGGGAGACAAGGCTTGGTTTTGTGAAAAACGGTATTTGGCTCGATGGTTAAATGATACCAAGACAGATGAGGAGGCGCAAAAGACAACGCTGTTTTAAGATCAAATAAGGCATCGCTCATTGTTTGTGTGGGTAAGCCATACATTAAATCAATATTAAAACTTGGAAAATTAGCATGCTGTATCGATTCCAATGCTTTGTAGATTTCTTTTGCCGCATGAATGCGGCCTAAAATTTTTAGTTTATCGTCCTGAAAACTCTGAGCACCCAATGAAATGCGGGTGATCCCTGCCTGTTTGTAATCATGAAAGTCGGTATGTTCTAGGGTTCCGGGATTGGCTTCTAAAGTAATTTCTAGGTGTTTAGCAAAGGGCAGGCGTTTCATGACACCTTCTAATATTTTTTCGATGCTCTGCGCCGAAAAAAGACTGGGTGTTCCACCACCAAAAAAAATACTTGTCAAAGGCCGCATTTCGATGTTGTTGAGATCATGGTCAAGATCAGCCAATAAAGCATGTATATATTCTTTTTCGGGAAGTTTTTCTTGATTTGCATGGGAGTTAAAATCACAATAGGGGCATTTTCGGATACACCATGGAATATGTATATAAAGCGCAAGAGGGATGAGATTATGCATGGATGTGCTCTTCGTGAAAAATATTAATAGTATTATCTTTGTTTTCTAGAGATATATAATTTGCCTTACCTGATTTGAGTTGGATCACCGCATCCATCATCAATAAAGTACTGGGTCTGTGTGTTGCCACTATCACGGTGGGGATAGATTTGAAAATTTCCTCTAGTATGATTGTTTCAGCTTCTACGTCAAGGGAGCTTAAAGTTTCATCTAATAAAAGCACCTGTGGTGAGAGTAAAAGTGCATGTGCAATCAACAAACGTTGCTTTTCGCCTCCAGAAAGTCGGATCCCAAAGTCACCAATAGGGGTATCTAAACCTTGGGTCATCTGACGTACAAGCGCGTATAATCCAACCCGCTTTAACACTGCCCATAATGTTGCATCTGGCAGAGTTTTCATTCCATAATTGAGATTATATCGTATGCTTAAGTGAAACATGCGAATATCTTGCGCAATGAAATGGAGTTCTTTATTTTCTATTCCCTGTAAATATCTTACCCCTTTGGAGGGGGGCAATATACCTGCAATTAAGCTTAATAAACTAGATTTTCCGCTACCATTATCGCCAATCAGACCTAATTTTTGACCCAGAAGAATATGGATAGATACTTCAGTTAAGATATTCACTGAAGGATAAAAAAAGCTTAGTTTTTCAAGTTTGATCCCGTTTTGATCAGTACTGTTCTGTATTATAGAAGGGGATTTTTCAAGAGGTATAGTG
>CAZCHZ010000364.1:0-1560 GCA_964498615.1 uncultured Legionellaceae bacterium
TTTATCAGTAGATAAAGATAATTATGTTTTAACAGGTGAAGATATAAACCTATTAGTTGGAAGAACAATTCAGTTAGATACAGGCTCTTATACACTAACTGGTGAAGATGTAAATTTATTAGCAGGTAGAGTAATTTCAGTTGATACAGGGTTTTACGATTTAGTTGGTGAAGATGTTGAGTTGATTTATACGCCTGCAAAAAATGATGAACCTGCTTCTTATAATTGGGTGGATAGAGGCGGCGAAGGTGGAAGATATAATGATGATAAGAAACAGAAGCAAAAAGAACTTGATGAATTGATAATGACAGATGATGCAAATATTATTTCAGTATTAAAATCCTTTTTAGAATGTCAGGTATTATAGATTGTTTTGGAACGAAGGATAGTAAAGCACATACAAGAATTAAAGAACTTGTAAAGGATGGTATTTCTGAAAAAGATGCAGCTATACAAGTCATAAAAGAATTTCATAAAACATTGCATGATGATTTGAATGTTCTAAAAAAATCTATCGGCATTCCACAGGAAAAATATGTAGCACCAATATCTCACGAACAAACCAATAATGAATTTAACAACAAAATAAAATCATTACAAGATGCCATTCCAATCGGAGAGCCAACGCAGGTTCATGTGGGCGAACCATCCGGCAATAGCGAAACGGTGGACACAGGAGTACCCGAATCAAAAGAACTTACCACAGCACAAAGCAACGCAGTCAAAGAAAGCGGTAATGGTGAAGTACCACCAACTAATGGGGAAGGGGAAATAGGCAACTTGAATGATGATGCAGAATATACCAAGATGGCAAATGCTGTTAATGATGAATTTGTAAAAGGCAAATTTGGTACAGACGCATTAGATAAAGTCATTTCAAAACTTCAAGATACCGATACGAAAAACATTTATAATAAAGTAAAAGAAAAAATAAATAAAGGCATTATAGATGTAAAGAAAGTTCGGGAAAAAATATTAACCACCAAGCAAGGAACAGAAGAAGATCAGGCGGCTTTATTGTACGATTTGGCTAATTTAAAAAATCAAGAAAAAGATTTGATTGATGAAATTATAAATGAGCCTGATGAATCTAAGAAAGCAGAACTTCAAAGGAATTTAGTAGATGTTCAGAATGATATGCTTGATAATGCGTTAGCAAATAGAACCATTGGACGTACCGCAAGTTCTATATTCAGAATAAGGCAGCTATGGGTGAATAAAGAATTGACTTTAGAAGATTTGCAAAACCAATATAAAGCATCTAAGGGTGTCAAAGATTTAACACCTGAACAAGAAAAAGAGATAAAAACTCATTATGACCAAATAAAACAATTGGAACTTGAAAGGGATAAGTTAAGAACCGACTATGAAAATTCAGTCAAAGAAAATGAGGCACTTAAACAAGAAAATGAAAAATTAAAAGAATTATCTGACAACACGAAAGAGCAAAAGAAAGCTGACAGAAATAAAAAATCATCAGAAGCTATTGATAAATCTAACGAGCGAATAAAAAAGGCTAAGGATGAATTAAGGAATTTAAGAAGCGGGATGAATGATGTT
>CAZCHZ010000365.1:0-1558 GCA_964498615.1 uncultured Legionellaceae bacterium
GTATTTGAAATTAACCGTAATTTCCGGAATGAGGGTTTATCAACAAGACATAATCCTGAGTTTACCATGCTGGAATTTTATCAGTCCTATGCGGATTGTCATGATTTTATGGATTTTACAGAAGATTTGCTTAGAACCGTGATTAAAAATACCCTAGGAAAAACGCTTATAGAATATCAAGGACAAACACTTGATTTTGCAAAACCCTTTGAACGATTAACGATAAAGTCGGCTTTGGTAAAGTATCATCCAGATACACTTAGCATCCAAGATCTAGATAACAAGGCAAAATTGATTGATGTCTTAAAAAAATATGATGTCAATGCAGATCAGTCTTGGGGCCTGGGTAAATTACAATTTGCTTTATTTGAAGAAACAGTTGAGCCAAAATTACAGCAACCTACTTATATTACAGAATATCCCGTCGAAGTTTCGCCTTTGGCGAGGGCGAATGATACGAATCCTGACGTTGCAGACAGAGCCGAGCTTTTTATGGCAGGGCGTGAAATTGCGAATATTTTTTCGGAATTAAATGATCCCGAAGATCAAGCCAACCGTTTTCAAAGACAGGTGCAGCATAAAGCAGCAGGAGACGAAGAAGCCATGCATTATGATGCGGATTATATTACTGCCTTAGAATATGGCATGCCCCCTTGTGCAGGTTGCGGCATTGGCATTGATAGATTGGTGATGCTATTAAGCAATTCAGCCTCTATTCGAGATGTCTTGTTGTTCCCCTATATGCGTCCCCAGCATGTCAGTGAAGAGTGACACTTTGTTCTCTGCTTTCCAGCCTCTCCCGGTTTCGGGAGAGGCCGACATCGCGAAGCGATGGCGGGTGAGGGTGAAATCTTCTTCAGCCTTATAGTGGTGGTTTAGGCCCTTTTTGACTAGCACTCGCAGTTGTAAAAGCACTGGTGCTAGTAGTAGATTCTAAAAACCAAGGTAAAAAAGCGGTTGTTTCATCTTCAGTTGTGCTAGGATTTTTAAAACTCGTAAGCACTATTTGAAAATAAGGACTTCCGTCGGTTTCATAATCTTCGATAATACGGGAAGTTGTTTCTTGTATAGATGAGTGGAAAGACGCTAATTTTTCAACAAATAATTTTGCGTTATCAGGTCCATATAATGCATTCATCAGTTCAAAAGCTTCCTTCTTTTCGCTTTCAAAGGGCGATACGGAGTCTCCTGCTTCTTTTATATCAATTTCTATATCAACTTCATCATCATTTTTTAAGCTATTAAGATCGTGAAATGCTTGAAGAGCATCTTTCCCAAATTTTTGATGAATAAAAGTGTCGATTTCTTTTTGAAGTTGATCATCAATAGGGGATTCAATGCTGCTTTCTGCCTCCTTAAGTGCTTCCATAGAAGGAAATCGTTTTTTGGTAAGCGTGCTCATTGCTTCATGTTTTATACGTCCATATTTATTTGTAAGCGTTTCTACTTTATCTTTTATTTTTATTTAATACAAAAATGGCTGTTATTTTTTTAAAGTCTCTTAAAGCTCTTCTTTAGATTTTTTTGTTTTTTCTTTATTTGTTTATGTAATTTCCAT
>CAZCHZ010000366.1:0-1555 GCA_964498615.1 uncultured Legionellaceae bacterium
ATATTTTATTTTTTGTGCTATTATTTATTTTTTTGTTTGTTGTGGAATTTTGTTGTTGCATTTTGAAACTTCATTTGTTCTAGTTCTTTTTGTTGATCTATCTTTTGTTGTTCAAGTTATTGTTTCTATTGTTGAAGAGCATCTTGTCTTTGACGTGATTCTTTCATCTTAATCTTAATTTCTGCTGGTGAATTAGCAAGAATAATTTCTGTAAGGTCAAGCATATCTGCTCCTGTAGTATTATTTTCTATTGCTAATCTTCTTAACATTTCTGTTTGTCTAATAAATTCTTGTGAATTTAATACACGTACATGTAAATCAGCAAGAAGCAAATCTGTTCCTAATATTTTTATAAATGAGCGACTCATATCAGATTTGATATTCATCACTGTAATATCTTTTTCTTTTGCTTGAACATATTGAGCAATAGCCAAGTCCATTTCGTGGCATCTTCTTTGATAGTTGGAAAAGTTAGTAAACATAGACTCTGTTTGAGCATATGACGCTTCTTTACCATTTTGTACACCACCTGCCGTAGCTTCTGATGTAAAAGCTCCTAACCTATATTGATTAAATCCAACTTGTCTTAATGCCATTTGTTCAAACTCTTTGGCAAGGTTCGCTCTTGATAACATTCTAGCTCCATCATCCCAATTAAATTCTTTTGGAAAATATCCACCTGCTGCTCCTAAAGCACCCTTAACATTTTGAGGAGATGTATCTGCTGGAACTACACCTAGTTCTTTTGCAACCAACATAAATTTCTCTAATGACTTTTCTCCACCCCAATCTTTTGAATCAGGGAACATATTAATATCAAATACAGCAAATCTACCAATCTCACGTTCAGCAATTTGGTATAACTGATTCATCATTACATTATAGAAAATTTGATAAGGTTTCATCAAATCTACAAGTGACATTGATTTAGAGTTACGTTGACTAAATACTTGTCCACATACAGGAAGCTTTGCATCATAAGGATTTATATCTCCTTTAAATTGAAAATCAACAGGGCCAATGTCTATATAAATATCATCTTTATAATAACTACCTTTCATGTTAATCTTAACTCCTTTCCATACTTCATTTACCCATGTCCAAGATACACTATCTAATGGCTGGTCATCTGAGAAAGTGCTATCTTCTACAGTAAAATGATCTGGTACAATAAAGTTTTCATCTACAAATCTTCTTATAGCTAATCCAGTTTCAGGATCAATAAAGTGAACTCGTCCTATTTTCTTTTGAGTTTTCCAATAACCTTCTGTTACCATGAATAACCCACGTCTTTCATTAAAGAATCTTCCATTGGTAAGATTATTCAAAACTCCACCATCTAATTTAGGTACTCCTTGTGTTTTAACTAGAGTATCATAAACTTGGAATCCTTCGAATGGTACAAGATATTCATCATATACATATTCTGATCCTGCTGTATAGTTCCATTTTTTATTCTTATCCTTATTAAGATTAACATCAGACTCCAATCCTTCTATTTCTCTCTTTTTCATTTTATAACCAAAACGATCTATGATAGCTGGTATAGAAAGAT
>CAZCHZ010000367.1:0-1545 GCA_964498615.1 uncultured Legionellaceae bacterium
TCGATTAACATATTTTCTGTCAACTCTTCCCGACTTAAAAATGGCGCGAGGTCTTCTAACGGTTTTGATACCATCCGTCCACAAGCCAGTCTTTTCGAACTGGATTTCGGGGCAAATTGCTGCTCGAGAGTGAGCATCACTTCACAGATACCAGGTCCCTCTTCTTGTAGAAATGACTCAAACAGATTATTCATTTCTGCATGCTGCTCTAAACGAACATAAGGTAAATCATACGCATGTGCTAATTTTTCAAAATTCGGAAAACCTAACCCACTTTCAGGACCCACACCCACTAAAGGTGTTCCAAAAAAATTGGTCTGTGTCTGTCGGATGGAATGATATCCATTATTATTTAATACAAAAAGTTTAATGGGATAACGATTATAAGAAATCGTTGCTAATTCTTGTATATTTTGCTGGATGCTGCCATCCCCAGCAAAACAGATAATTCGTTGATACCCTGAAGCAACACAGGCACCAATCGCGGCGGGTAAATCATACCCCATCGAAGCAGAACCTGAGTTGGTATAAAGTCGCTGGCCCTTTTTAAGCTGCATCGCTTGAAAAGAAGTCCCACACGCTGTGCCATCACCCGTCACAATGACTTGCCCTTCTGGCAAATGCTCACTGAGTGTTTTCATAAAGCAATAAGGATTGATGGCTGTTTCATTTTTCCAATATTCATCCAATACGACGGGGTAACGTTTTTTTCTTTCAAGACACCAGTCTATCCATTCTGATTTTGGGTTTATGACTTTTTGATCGAGTCCGGTCATCATTTTTGTCATGAAATCTTCAAGATGCGCATGAACTGGCATATCAATTTGTAACGTAGGTTTGATCATCTCTAGAGGATCAATATCTACCATTATTTTAAAAGCCGCTCTTGCGAATGTTTTCCAGTTATAACCAATTTGGCGAACGTTCAAACGACTTCCTAATATTAATAGCAGATCGCAATTTTGTACTGCGAAATTGCCAGCGCGGTCACCCACTGTCCCTGGACGCCCGATATATAATGGATGATCATCGTGTAACACATCATGCGCATTCCATGCGGTAGTGACTGGAATATTCAACTTTTCAATAAATTTTAAAAATAAAGCATGCGCGCCTGAAATTCGAACGCCGCCACCCGCAATAATAAGAGGTCGTTTAGCTTCTGCTATTTTTTCTAAAATAGAATTGATTTTAGCGGTTTCAACCAATGGGATTTTTGGGAAATACGTTGAGGGATCGAATTCAACTAATTTGGTTTCATCGATAAAAGTACCTTGCACATTCATCGGTACATCGACCCAAACAGGACCAGGTCTTCCCTGTTTGGCGAGAAACAATGCTTTTTGTAAGTGATATTTAATAAATAAGGGATCTTCTACACTCACTGCATATTTGGTAATCGGTTTAACGCAAGGAATGATTTCACATTCCTGGTCACCTAACTGTCGGATATTAAAACCTGTGCTCGCGATAGTTGTGTCATAACGGACTTGCCCTGATAAAACAAACATGGGAATAGAATCCGTCCAGGCACCAAAAACGCCA
>CAZCHZ010000368.1:0-1521 GCA_964498615.1 uncultured Legionellaceae bacterium
TTATCATTGCGTTTAGTGCCTGCCCAAGCTTAGTATGTAAAGGTTGTTTATTTATACAGTATGCAAGGACGATTTTTCTTTATGTTGATAACATGATAGAATAAATTCACTGAAAAAAGTGATAAACTTAGGATGCAAGCCCAAATCAAAGAGGTGAGCGATGCAAAGAGAGATACAAGCCTTACAACCTACAAACTTTCAGCTTCCTATAGGAAGCCTAGAAGCCTATATCCAGCGTGTGAATGATATCCCTATGCTCACCCAGGCTGAAGAACAGGCCTTAGCAATCCGCTTACAAGAACAGGGGGATCTGAAAGCTGCGCAACATTTAGTGCTTTCACACTTACGTTATGTGGTGCGCGTTTCTCGTGGATATTTAGGATATGGCTTACCGTTGGGGGATTTAATCCAGGAAGGCACGGTGGGTTTAATGAAGGCGGTAAAACGTTTCGATCCTACCATGGGTGTGCGTCTTGTGTCCTTTGCTGTTCATTGGATTAAAGCGGAAATACACGAATATGTTTTAAAAAATTGGCGTATTGTCAAGGTTGCTACAACCAAGGCCCAGCGTAAATTATTTTTTAATTTAAGAACTGCTAAAAAGCGTTTGGGTTGGTCTTCACCAGAAGAAATTCAAGCGATTGCAGATGATTTAGGTGTTTGCCTGAAAGAAGTTTATCGTATGGAAGAACGTTTGAACGCAAGGGATGTCGCCTTCGATTTGCCTGCGAATGAAGAAAATTATGATAGTCCCAAAACGAGTTTGGTGCCTGCAGAGTTCCTAGAAGATGAAGAAAGTGATCCTGCCATACAATGTGAAGCAATAGATTCAAAAGCAGATGCTGCGGGTAAAATGAAAGCAGCATTTAGTACTTTAGATCACCGTAGCCAAGATATTTTGACAAAACGTTTGTTATTAGAAGATAAAAGAGCCACCTTAGAAGAATTGGCGCAAACCCATAAAGTGTCAGCAGAAAGGATACGACAACTGGAAAAAGCTGCACTCTTGAAACTGAAAGAAGCGATTGCAAAGGCAGCTTAATGGATCCCCGCATTCGCGAGGATGACGATGGTTTATCCCTGTCCCTGTAATAAGGCCATGCCCTTTAGTACATTCAAAGCTTCAAATAATTGATAGTCGCGATTAACCAAAGGTAAACTTTTGTCTGGAATAGCTGAGTTTTTCTTTTGATTCGTGGTAGCATTTTCAAGATGTCCACGCAGATCCTCTTCTCTCAATAAAAGGCTTGGATCCGTATCTGACACTGGAATGCGGATAGGTTGAACGGTAATATCAGGTTTAATGCCTTCTGCTTGAATTGAACGTCCAGCAGGCGTGTAATAAAGCGCTGTGGTAAGCTTGAGCCCGCGATTGTCTTTCAAGGGCAGGACAGTTTGTACAGAACCTTTCCCAAAAGTTTGGGTTCCCATAATCACTGCACGATGATGATCTTGCAATGCACCAGCCACAATTTCAGCAGCAGAAGCCGATCCTCCATTAACTAAGACCACAAGAGGTAT